>NZ_WEII01000003.1:0-176452 GCF_009183805.1 Bacillus sp. B2-WWTP-C-10-Post-4
CCCCTAAATAGTTAGATGATTCAGTCATTTATATTGTACTTGAAAACGCTCTATCAGAAAAGAGCAAACTACTACTTGTTAAAAATATTCCATAAATTCAGTTTATTGTTTTTTATTGTCATATCGCTTATTATTTCGATAATTATTAACGTTTCTCATCATATTTTTCGCTTTTCTACATATATTTTTGTATATAATAAACAAAATTAATCGAAAAATCGAAAAATGAGCATTTGCAAATCAAAAGACAATTCTGTAAAATAAATTACAAGAAATTGTAATCGTTGCCCATAGCTAAATTTTAACAAAAATTAACAAAATAAAAAAGTTTACTTCACAAAAGTGAAGTAAACTTAAAAAATAACCTATTCTAAGAAATCCTTAAGACGCTTACTACGGCTTGGATGTCTTAATTTGCGAAGTGCTTTTGCTTCAATTTGACGAATACGCTCTCTCGTTACGCCGAATACTTTCCCAACTTCTTCAAGCGTACGAGTTCGTCCATCATCTAAACCGAAACGAAGACGTAGAACATTTTCTTCACGATCTGTTAGTGTATCTAACACATCTTCTAATTGTTCTTTTAGCAATTCATAGGCTGCATGGTCCGCAGGCGATGTTGCTTCTTGGTCTTCAATAAAGTCACCTAAATGGGAGTCATCTTCTTCACCAATTGGTGTTTCAAGAGAAACTGGCTCCTGTGCAATTTTTAAGATTTCACGTACTTTTTCTGGAGCAAGATCCATTTCCTCACCAATCTCTTCAGGAGATGGTTCGCGACCTAAATCTTGTAATAATTGACGTTGTACACGAATTAACTTATTAATCGTTTCAACCATATGAACTGGAATACGAATTGTTCGCGCTTGGTCTGCAATGGCACGTGTAATAGCTTGGCGAATCCACCAAGTTGCATACGTACTAAATTTGAAACCTTTACGATAATCGAACTTTTCAACAGCTTTAATTAGACCCATATTACCTTCTTGAATTAAGTCTAAGAAAAGCATACCACGGCCTACATAGCGCTTTGCAATACTTACTACAAGACGTAAGTTTGCTTCTGCAAGACGACGTTTCGCTTCTTCATCGCCTTCTTCAATACGCGTTGCAAGTCGAATTTCTTCTTCTGCAGATAGTAAGTCTACACGACCAATTTCTTTTAAATACATACGAACAGGATCGTTGATTTTAACCCCAGGTGGTACACTTAAATCATTGAGGTCAAACTCTTCTTCTGTTTTTGTAATTTGGCGATTATTAGGGCCTTCTTCGTTGTCATTATCACCAACTAAATCAATGCCTTGTTCACCTAAATATTCATAGTATTCATCCATTTGATCGGATTCAATTTCAAATCCATTCATGCGTTCTGCAATCTCTTCATATGTAAGAACGCCACGTTTTTTTCCGAGCTCAGTGAGTTGTTCTTTCACTTGCTCAAGGGTCATTTCAGTTTCAATTTGTTTAGAACGAGCTGGTTTGTCAGCCATCTGTTCCCCTCCTTACGCGAGATACAAACATTCATTATACTAAAACTTTATCAAAAAAGCTATTTTCTCGCTTTTTGATTTTGTAAATATGCTACATAATATTTAGCAGCCTCTACAGGATCTGTTTTTTCCATTTGTTTCACTTTAAAGATAATTTCCATCTTTTCAAGTTTTTCCTGATGCCGTCTAAGCGTCTCCAAATGGCCTTGCAACACTTCTTCTGTGTATTCTGGATTAATAAATTCATCCGTCGAAATATCAGTGATAATATTTTTCAACTTTTCATCAGAGAGCCAACTTAAAAATGTTCCAACTGAAGGTTCATTTCCCTTTTCATAATATGCGTATAGTTCATATAAAATCCCTTTATGTTCTTCTGTATGAAAATCTTCTATATGGGATTCCATACGAACAGCTACTTCTGCACTTTGCAACATATGGTAAATAATTTCTCTTTCCGCTCTTTCAAAACCTGTTAACTTCGGTTTTGTTTGAACGACTTGAGACGGTTTAGCAACCTGCTTTATTTGTTTTTGCTGTACCTTTTGTTCTTTGCGATATTGGTGCAATTGGTTCAAAAGTGTTTCCATTGAATACGAAAATTCTTGCGATAATGACTTCAAATATGACTCTGCCTGCATCGCATCTTGTAACAACGATAACTCTTTTAAAACACTCTTCACATATTCTTCTTTGCCAGACTCATCTTGCAAATTTTTCCCTAAACGCAAATAATTTATTTTAAAACCAACAAAACTCACACTTGATTTCACAAGATTTTCAAAAGCAGTAGTCCCATATTGTTGCACATATTCATCAGGATCAAGCTTATCTGGCAAGGATGTGACTTTCACTTGGCAACCAACTTTTAGCAATAATTGCCCTGCTTTCATCGTCGCTTCTCGCCCTGCTTTATCACCATCATAGCAAAGAACAACAGTTTCAACGTTACGTCGCAGAAGTTTTGCTTGTTCTTCAGTTAAAGCTGTTCCCATTGTCGCAACAGCTTCTTCCACACCACTTTTTACCGCAGCTAGTACATCGGCATATCCTTCGAAAAGAACCACTTGCCCACGCTTTCTAATAAACGGTCTTGCTTGGTGGAAGTTATACAACAATTTACTTTTGTGAAAAATCGGTGTTTCAGGGCTATTTAAATATTTCGGAGTGTCATCTCCTAACGCCCTTCCACTAAACGCTATCACCTTACCTTGTAACGTATAGATCGGGAACATAACTCTTCCACGGAAGCGATCATAATGACTACCATCCTTCTCACTTCTTATTAGAAGGCCAGCTTGTTCCATACTAGACAGCGATAAACCTCTTTTTTGTAAAATTTTCGTCGCTGCATTCCAAGCAGGTGATGCATAACCAATTTCAAACTTCTCAATCATCTCTTTCGTAATACCACGGTTTAATAAATATGAAAGTGCTTCATTTCCCTCTTCCGTATTTACTAATAAATGATGATAATACTTTTTCAATAATTCATGAGCTTGTTGCATGATGACAGTGTCATCAGATATGTCTTCTTGTTGTCCTTGCCCTGATGTATACTCTGCAACCGCAATTCCATTTCTTTCGCCTAGCTTTTGAACAGCCTCGGTAAAAGCCAGTCCTTCCATTTTCATTAGAAAGGAAAATACATTTCCACCTTCTCCACATCCGAAGCAATGAAAAATTTGCTTATCAGATGAAACAGAGAATGAAGGAGAATTCTCACCATGAAATGGACAAAGGCCGAAATAATTACGCCCCTGTTTTCTAAGTTGAACGTATTCACCAATGACTTCTACAATATCGGATGATGTCCGAATCTGTTCAACAACTTCTTCGGGAATTCTGTTCCCCATAACTCCATCTCCGTGTCGTATTTTGTATTCGATATAAATTAAAAAATTCCTTTATAATTCGACAATATTTTTCTAAACTTGTTAGAAAGTGTTGCCGATTACATTGTATAAACGATTTTGAACCTTTCCTATAGGTCCTTTATCTGCATAAATCGCATATACATACTTGCTATATAAAATTGTATACATTTGCTCATCTGTTACAAATGTATCTCTTAGAAACAATACATATACACCTTTTTATAAGAAGAGTAGCAAGCCACATATACTGTTTGATCTTGAGATTTGTAACTTTTTCATGTTGATCCATATAACGATCAACTCCATTTTGTTCAGTATCTACAAAGATCCAATTGCCTTGCTATTTCCTTAAAGGATGAGCATATGATGCGACAAACAAAATTCCGACATGAAATTCCGCTCCAACTTGCACAATTTCAGCCTTCACGGGATATACATCTACACCAACTAATATGTTGTTGATGCTTTGCATATTTCTGTATTCTACATCCCTTCTGCGAATCCTTCCATAATGTGCGTTTTCTTGTATAGATTTTGTCGATTTAACGTAATTACATGTCTTTTTCGTAAATCCTATCCCTAGTTTATTCTGAAAAATTAAAGTCTAAACGTAAAATATAGGTTTTTATCACAATTTTTTATTATAATATATTTTCTTCAACTACGCTACATATCCCTTTATTTTTTCATCTTACATTTCAGGATGACAAACTCACACCTTGAATATACTAAAAGACAAAGGAGTATAAGTATAACCATTACACTACAATCTATTACAAAATCCATAGGTATCATATTTCACACGAGCGAAAAAAGCACATTCACCTTTGGTAAATGTGCTAAAACATTTTTTGGTTTTGCACTGCATTCACAATAATATTTGCTGTTTCTTCAATCGCTTTATTCGATACATCGATTACTTGGCAATTTATTTTACTAATTACTTCCTCAAAATGATTAATTTCTTCTTGAATACGATTAATATTTGCATATGTTGCTCCATCACTTAATCCAAGTGATTTTAATCGTTCTTTTCGAATATGATTTAACTTATCTGGCGTAATTTTCAAACCGAAACATTTTTCTTTTGCCACTTGATATAGTTCTTCAGGTGGGTCAACTTCTGGCACGAGTGGTACATTCGCAACTTTCAAGCGTTTGTTATGAGCTAAATATTGGGAAAGTGGTGTTTTTGATGTACGCGAAACACCAATCAACACGATATCCGCTTTTAAAATACCTCGTGCATCTCTGCCGTCATCATACTTCACAGCAAACTCAATCGCTTCAATCTTTTTAAAGTATTCTTCATCTAACCTACGGACAACGCCTGGCTCATATCTCGGCACTTGCCCCGTAATTTCTTCTATTTGATCAATAAGAGGGCCGATAATATCGTATGCCTCTACCCCTTCTTTTGCAGCCTCTGTTACTAAATATTTGCGCATATCAGGCTTAACTAACGTAAAACATATAAGTGCTTGATTACTCTTAGCAATCGAAATCACTTCTTTTAGTGTCCCTGTATCTTCTACATATGGTACACGTCTAATATCAGGAGCAAACGGGAATTGCCCCATTGCTGCTCGAACAACCAAATCAGCCGTTTCCCCTACAGAGTCAGATACGACATATACGATTTTATTATCCATTACATTACCTCACTTTAAACAAATTACACTTATTCGTTATTTACTAAATTTACAAACGCACGTGTAATATTTGTTTTTGTAATTCGCCCAATCACTTCTAAACCTTGTTTCGTATCTTTTACAACTGGCATTGCATCAATCTGTCTTTCTATTAATTCCATCGCAATATCATATAAAGAATCCTCTCTACGACACATCGCAATGTTTGGCATCCTTGTCATGATAATATTAACCGGAAGAGAGGTTAAATCCTGCTTTCCTAAGCTCGCTCTTAATAAATCTTTACGAGACACAACACCAACTAATAGAGTCATCTGATCTACAACGAACAATGTACCAACGTCCTCTAAAAACATCGTACAAATTGCATCGTATACGGAAACATTTTTATCAATTACAACCGGTCTAGATTGATAATCTTGTACTTTAATTTTCTTAACAGCTTCAGATAATAGCTGCCCCCCAGTTTTACCCGTATAAAAATAACCTACGCGTGGACGTGCTTCTAAATAACCAGCCATCGTTAAAATTGCTAAGTCTGGTCTTAGCGTCGCACGTGTTAGACCCAATTGCGCTGCAATTGATTCCCCTGTAATAGGACCGTGATCTTTTACAATCTGAATGATATGTTCTTGCCGTTTATTCAGCTCTATGATAATCACCACCTTTAATGCACAACGAAAAAAGTTATACTATCTCTTAAATATTATATACTAAATATGCTATTCGAAAAAGAAAGTATGTAAAAAGGACCGTATACGGCCCAAAATTATATTTGAAACTTATCAAGTTGTTCTAAAAAACGTCTTGATTTCAAATAAATTCCGCAATATTCATCATAATATGTATTCAATACTAAACGCATTTGTTTTTTTGTGCTATCCTTTACCGATACATTTCCGAGCCTATGTAAATCAAAATGGAAGAAAAGACGTAATAATTTATGAACAGCTTCTCCTACCGGTATACGATACGGGTCTTGCTCCGCATGACGTGAGCACAGAAAACCGCCTTCCCTAACGGAGAAGGCGACAAAGTCTGTTTCTTGATGACAAATCGCACATGTATCAAAGTACGGGCGCATCCCTAATACCGGAAGCATTTTCGTTTGATAAATTAATGATAATACTTCTGGATCAACACCCTCACACATATAATGCAACGTTTGATATAACATTTCAAATAAATACGGATTATGTTTTTTATCTTCTGTTGCTTTATCAGTTAATTCAACAATAAATGATGCATAAGCAGTTAAAAATATATCCTCGCGAATTTCTTTCATAGTTGAAATAATCTCGCCTTGTTGCAATGTTCCAAGCCCAGATCCCATTTGAATAAGAAACTGGCCATGTGTCATTAATTGCGACATAGATGCTAATCGGCTTTTCGGTTTTTTTGCCCCTCTTGCCATTGCACTTACCTTACCAAGTTCTCTTGAGAATATTGTAACAATCTTGTTCGTTTCTCCGTAATCTGTCGTACGGATAACGATGCCCTCAACTTTTTGAAACATGTTCGTCACCATCCAAGGTTTGAACAAAACGGGTCAAGAAATTGGAGAGTCTAGATGCGCTAGCTCCTCTTCATGTTGATCCATCTCATCGTTTACGTCTTTTTCCATTTCTTTCAAAAGCAAGTACGTTTCAATGCTTCCTGTTTTGGAGAAAAACTTCCAGGTAAAATCTAGCATAAGAATCCACCTTTCTCAATAAGCGTAGCCTATAAACCAATTTCCTTTGTTGTTATTAAATTGACCCATTTTGTCCATTTTCATGTGAGAAAAATTTTTCCTAATTTATCAAAGTTCATAAAAACCAATAATCAGTGGATGAACCAACCATCCACTGATTACAGCTTGACTCTATTTTAGTACTCATCCTCGCGGAAACCTAGGTCACGAAGCTGAGACATTTTATTACGCCAATCTTTTTGCACTTTTACCCATACTTCTAAAAATACTTTAGAACCAAGTAGCGCTTCAATATCAAAACGAGCTCGCTTACCAACTTCTTTTAACATTTTCCCTTGTTTTCCGATGATGATTCCTTTTTGTGATGCACGTTCAACAACAATCGTTGCATTTATATAAACTGCCCCGCCCTCACGCTTTTGAATCGCATCGATAACAACAGCCACAGAATGCGGCACTTCTTCACGTGTTAAATGTAGTACTTTCTCACGAATAAGCTCTGCAATAATAAATCTCTCCGGATGATCCGTTACTTGATTATCTGGATAGTATTGTGGTCCTTCTGGTAAATACTTTTTAATTGTTCCAATTAAAGCGTCCACATTATTACCGTCTAACGCAGAAATTGGTACAATCTCTGCAAACTCATGTAGTTTACGATATTGATCAATTAACTCTAGTAATTGCTCTGGATGAAGTTGGTCAATTTTATTAATTACTAAAAATACTGGTTGTTTCGTTTCTTTTAACTTCTCGATGATGAATTCTTCACCACGACCAAAGCCTTCGACAGCATTAACCATAAACAGAACGATATCAACTTCTTTTAATGTCGTTTGCGCCATCTTCACCATGAAGTCGCCTAGTTTATGTTTAGGTTTATGTATTCCTGGTGTATCAATGAAAATAACTTGTGCATCATTTTCTGTATATACACCTTGAATTTTATTACGAGTCGTTTGTGGCTTATCACTCATAATAGCAATTTTCTGGCCGATAATACGATTTAAAAATGTAGATTTCCCAACATTCGGTCTGCCAATAATAGAGACAAAACCTGATTTATAACCTTTTCTATTCATGTAAATCCTCCGCTAAAAATGCTCCTGGTAACAATTCTCCGACTGTCGTCTCTTGAACGTCACCATGTAAATTTGTTAAGTATACTTTCGTATCCTGTTTACATAATTCTACCATAACTTGTCGACATGCTCCACAAGGAGGTACTGGGCGCTTTGTATCTGCTACAACCGCAATGGCTACAAATTCTTTATCTCCTTCAGAAACCGCCTTAAATAAAGCTGTTCTTTCAGCACAATTACATAAGCCATATGATGCATTCTCAACATTACATCCACGATATACTTTTCCATCGCGCGTTAATAGTGCTGCACCTACTTGAAATTTAGAATATGGTACGTACGCTTGTTTACGCGCTTCGATTGCTTCTAAAATTAATTGTTTACTATTCATATTCCCGCATCCTTCCTGTTCACAGCTATGAAGAGGTACACTCTCTCATTAAAGCCCCTTACGGCACTTCCAAAGCTTAATAAAAGCTTCGGAATGCAACTATACCATATACGGTAAAAAGATAATAGCACCAATTATAACAGCTATAATTGCAAACAATAAAACCGCTCCTGCCGCAACATCCTTTGCAATTTTTGCAAATGGATGAATATCGGCAGTCGCTAAATCTACTGTTTTTTCCACAGCCGTATTTACCATTTCTAAACTCATTACACTCCCTATTACAATAAGTAATATCATCCACTCTGTTCTCGTAATATGGAAATAAAAGCCGCAGCATATAACAATGACTGCGGCTAAATAATGGATTTTCATATTTCGCTCATGACGAAAACAAAAGAATATACCAGCTATAGCATATCCAAAACTATCTATAAGTTTTCCTTTTTTCATCGTCCTAATCCAAAAGCTTCTAAAATTTCTTTTTGTCTTCCGAACATTTCTTTTTCATCTTCTTCTGTCATGTGATCATAACCAAGTAAATGTAAAAAGCCATGTAATGCCAAAAATCCAAGTTCACGATCGAAAGAATGTCCGTACTCTTCAGCTTGCTCTTTCGCCCTTGGAATAGAGATAATAAGATCACCTAACATGCGTGGCATCTCTGCACCAACAATCTCCATTTCTCCTTCTCCCATTTCTTCCATCGCAAAGGATATTACATCTGTAGGTTGATCTTTATCTCGGTAATCACGATTAATTTCTCTAATGCGCTCATTATCTACAAATGTCACCGATACCTCCGCACCCTCCTCGATATTTTCCATTTGAGCTGCTTTTTCTAACACTTCACGAATTAAACTCATATACGCTTCTTTTACTTCTTCTGTTTCATCAATAAAATCAATTAACAAACTCATTCTTTCTCCTTTTCTTCCGGAAGTTCCGGATATGTAATACGCGAATGGAAAATACCATTTAACGTTTCACACAACGTTTTTCCAACGATTTGTAGTTCCTTAAACGTCAAATCACATTCACTAAATTGACCGTCTTGTAGTCGATCTTTAATAATACTTTGCACCAAATTATTAATTTGTTCTGGCGTTGGGTGATTCATAGAACGTACCGCAGCTTCTACACTATCAGCAATACCAACAATTGCCGATTCTTTCGAAGTTGCTTTTGAACCTGGATAACGGAACATCTCTTCTGTATATTTTTCTTTATCTTCTTTAATAGCTTTATAATAAAAATATTTCAGTAACGTTGTACCGTGATGTTGCCCAGCGATATCAATAATTTCTTGTGGAATATGATATTCTTCGAGCATTCTTACTCCATCCGTTACGTGAGCAATTATAATATCTTTACTCGTTACAGGATCTAATTTATCATGCGGGTTTTCAATTCCCATTTGGTTTTCAATAAAAAATTGCGGTTGTACTGTTTTTCCTACATCATGATAATATGCCCCTACACGCGCTAATACACCATTCGCCCCGACTGCTTCACAAGCAGCCTCAGAAAGATTCGCTACCATTACACTATGATGATATGTCCCTGGCGCTTCTAACAAAATTCTGCGTAAAAGCGGATGATTTGGACTTGATAGTTCCATAAGCTTCATGCTTGATACGATTCCAAGTCCACTTTCTAAATATGGTAAAATCCCCATAGCCAAAACGGATGATATAATCCCTGAAAGTGAAGCCATTAATAATTGCGTACCAATTTCAAGAGGCGAAAAATTCCCATTACGTAATAATAAGAGCGCCGCCAATACGACTACATTTAATACAGAAACGAGTATACCAGCTTGTAAAATCATTGTACGACGATTTTTTTCTCGCAAGAAAATACTAACCGATAATGAACTTAACAATACGTAAATCCCTACACTATAATTTAATGTACTCGTTACTCCTTCATTAAACATAATACTTCCGCATACAGAAAAAATCATACTCGTTAAAAAGACAAATCGATCACCAATCATTAGTTTTACAAGTATTGTTCCCATCGCAACTGGGACAACATATGCAATCCCCGCGTATTCAAGTTTTTGAAACAAACTAATGATTTTCATTAAGACGATTGTGATAGACAAAATTGTAATATACGCTAAAACATACGGTCTATCTTCTCTTTTTCTCTTTAAAAATAATTCAAATTGTTTATGCATAAAGTATAGTAACACACCAATGAGTACCGCTAATCCAACATAAGGTTGAAAGCCGTTCCCTTTTTCTAACAAACCAACTAATTTCAACTGATTATACACATCACTTGAAATTGTTTCACCTTCTCTAACAAGAACTTGTCCTTGAAGAATATAAACAGGTGGAACTAAATCTTCCTCTGCTTTTCTCTTCTCTTTCGTTAAGATCGGGTCATAAAAATAGTTTGCTGAAATTGCATATCTTCCTAGCGCCTTAATTGACTCTTTTAAACCATTATCAACATTAACACTATTCATCTCACTTACATATCGTTCTTTCGCATCTTTCAATTCGTCCATTTTAATATGCTCAGTCATGATACTATTAATCGCTGTGACCGCAGCATCTTTCGCTAATACTAATTGGCTCGAATCTGCATTAATCAAACTTAGTAAGTTTGAATCAGATAATTCTTTCGTTAAGTCAGCGGGTAGTTTCTTTTTTAACTTCTCCACTTTCTCAGCATCAGTCATCTTTTTTTGATCATCCGGTCCAACAGCTTTAATCTCTTGCACCACTTCATCCACTTTAGCAAAGACGTCATTCACAATATCAACTTTGTTTTGTTTATACTCACTTTTATATGTATATTGATCTTCAACTTTTGTAGCGGCTTCTTTTTTCTTTTTATCCGTTGTAACTTTATCTTCAATTTTTATAGGAGAATGGATTGTCTTTTTCGCAATAGAATACATATTAACATCTAATTGCTCTGGTTTTACATTATTCATAAGCGCAAAAAACAGCACTGCTCCTAATACAACGTAAGAAATCCAACTTAGTTTTTTCGAATGTTGTAAATTACGAAACCACTTAGAAATTTCTTGAGATCTTGACATGATTTCAATACCTTCTCCTCTCCAGAAATAAAGTGAAACTATTTATAGCTTTCATTTCTTCTACCAAACGATACTTTGAGGCAACATTTTATACACTAGTACCTATAGTTTATTTTCCTTATCTTTCATGATAGTAAAAAATATGACGTTCGCCAACCTTATCATACAAAAAGAAATGATCCTGACAAATAGGATCATTCCATTTTATCATATGCCTCAATAATACGTTGCACCAATGGATGTCTCACAACGTCCGTTTGTTCTAATGTAATAAATGACAGGCCTGATACACCAGATAAAATATTAGCAGCTATAGATAGCCCTGATTTTACCCCTTTTGGCAAGTCTACTTGTGAAGGGTCCCCTGTAATAACCATTTTAGAACTAAAACCTAATCTTGTTAAAAACATTTTTATTTGAGCACCCGTTGTATTTTGAGCCTCATCTAAAATAACAAATGAATCATCAAGCGTACGCCCCCTCATATAAGCAAGCGGCGCGATTTCAATTACTCCTCGCTCCATCATACGCTGCGTATATTCTTGTCCAAGAATATCATGTAAGGCATCATATAATGGGCGTAAGTATGGATCTACCTTCTCTTTCAAATCCCCTGGTAAAAAACCTAAATTTTCTCCAGCTTCTACAGCAGGTCTTGTTAAAATAATTTTCTTTACATACCCTTGTTTTAAAGCCCTCACAGCCATTACTACAGCTAAGTATGTTTTTCCAGTTCCTGCAGGCCCTATCCCAAAGACAATATCATTCTTCTTCATCGCATGAATATATCGTCTTTGCCCCATTGTTTTTACACGAATGGATTTACCTTTTGCAGTCTTGAAAATTTCTTCTTCATATAACTCTTCAAATTGAGCAATTTTCCCTTGTTGTGCAAGCTGAATTGCATACGCAACATCTCTCTCTGAAATTGATATACTTTTACGAATTACAACAAGTAATTGCTGTAAGATTTTTTCTACGAGTGTCACCGTTTCAACTGCCCCAGATACATGAACAGTTTCTCCTCTAGTTACGATCGATACATTCAGTTCTCGTTCAATTACTTTTAAATGTGCATCATTGACTCCAAAAAGAGCGATTGCTTCGTTAGTATTTTCCAATTGTTGGTTCATTTCTACTAATTGTTCTGCCATTACTCAGTCTCCTTGAATATCGGATTCGGATATTGGTTGTGGCTCTGCAATATTTTCAACCACAGTATAATGCAATGTGACCTTTAGTTGACCCGCCTCAACCTCTTTACTCAAAATCTTATCACTTACAATCATAGCATGTTCATCCAATTTTTTCTTTAGTTCTTTTTCGGCCATCTCTTTCGCTACTTTCAGCGCTTGCTTTTCTGTATATTCTCGATTCGCTTCTTCCTCTTCTCTCACAACATCTTTTTCATATGCAATCGGCAGTGTAAAACCAAATAATTTCACATCATGCTTTACACTTTCAGTACGAGAGCGTTTATACTTATCATGCTGAAATCCCCATATTTTTATTTTCGTATCCCCAAATTTAAGAAAATGTTCATTGTATACATTACCAGTATACACTTGGAATTGCGTCTTTAACGGGACATCCACCTTAGATGTATACCACGTTTCTCCATACACAATACCTTTCGCTGAAACAATCGTCGGACTTTCCTCATTACCATATATTCCTGATACGAGAATCTGCCCTTTTTCTACATGATCATTTTTCAGTACAACCGGCTTTCCAACTTCTACGAACGTCTTTGTAATAATCGCTTCTTTTTTTGCTACTAAATTTTGCGGCCTTTGTTCCTTTTCTTTCTTCGGTTCGTTTTTTTCAACAATTTTAAAATGATACGTCGTTCCTCTTACTTCTAGTCCCGCCCAAGTAATGGCATTAATATTATCTGTCAAATGGCGTTGTACATCTTCTACATTCGGCATTTGAAATTGTAGTTTCCCTTTTTTAATACCCATTTTATCCAATTCTTTCATCAATATATATTCCGTTTCAGGTTTTGCTCCTGTAATTTCAATTTTCCAAACCATATTTGACATTGCAATCACACCAAAAAAGAAAATTAAAAAACCAATTAAAAATCCACTATTTTTAATTAAACGCTTATTCCAAAAAGGAAAACCATAACGTCCAATAAAATATAATTTACATTCATTTTTTCTATAAATTGGTTTTATTTTTTTCACATCGCGTAACAACATACAAAAAACTAACGTTTCATCAGCTATCTTTTTAACATCCCAAACTAATAAATTCCTCCGTACACATTCATTAACAAACCGTTCCGCTCCTCTACCTTCAATTCGCACTTTTACATATCCAAGCCACTTTATAAACCATTTATTTTTCATTTACCACCTTCACTACCTTTCTAAAAGTAGATATACTACTTTTTATTTGAAACATTAAAATAGCTCGTACTAAAATGAAACCGAGTAAAACTGTAATCAGTCTCTATCAACGGAACTTTTACAGGATAAAGAAGAAAAACTTCACAAATGGAAGTTTTACTTCAATCACCTTTTTTTTCATTTTCTAAAAATGTTACTTGCTCAATTATCCCTTCGAGCAAAAGCTCTTCTGGAAGAATCGTTTTAATAACAAAGGATTGTCCTTTAATTAATAATTGACCGTGTTTTAAAAGTAATCGCACTTCTTTATCTGAAAACACTAATAACCCCCGATGATTTTCTATATAAATATGTATTTGCCCAACAAGAGTAATCCGAGGTAGATCCATTAATACATCCACTGGTAGGTCTACTTGTTTTGTCAACCAATTTTTCATTTGTTCTAATTTCTTCATCTCGAAAGACCCCCTCTCATCCCATATATATGTATTTCTTCACAAGTGCCTATCGTGTTATAACGACTTCACTAACATAACTATATTCTGTAAGAGTTCATATCATGTTAATTAAAACAGTCGCTATATGAAATCATATTTGTCAGGACAATGATGGATCAGAGGATGTTACCTTTAATAATAGAAGTATTAATACAAGAATATGCGCCCCTACAGGATATCAGTACAAGTTACATTAAGAAATTGAGCCTAGCGAGAAGTTAGAAACTTGAAAAAAACTGTTACAATTCGTTCTGGATGTGACATACTGACCATAGAATAAGTAGTTGTCATTTATTGGACAAATGAGATAAAGTGAAACTTTAATCCCCCCTCACCAATCGGGCTGCCCGTTAATGAGGGATAAAATCAAAAAAAAAAAGAAAATTTCTCCACTCTGAATGTTACGTTGTAAGTAAGAATATTTTATAGATGGTTGTTATATGAATTTCAAAAAATATTAGGGTTCATTAAAAAATGAATTAATAAATGAGGAAATACGAAAGTAAATTGGCTTTAGTCAAGAAATTTCGAATGTTATAAAACAAATTATCGACAGTAATATCCGGCCATTTTATGCAACTGATGCAAAATCTAAAATAGTTAGAATCTCTTTCGTTACCTTTGAGGATTATGCTGAAGAGCAAGCTATAAAACTTCAATCTGATTTTCAGAAGGTTCGGTACTTAGCTTTTATTTGCGAAAGAAGTTTTAGTCAAGGAAGTAAGAATAGGTGTAGAATCGGAATTATACAAGGAAATAATAAATTGAAACTTTAACTAGAGGGTTTTCTATCACTTATAGAAACCCTTTTTAAGTAATATAGCGTTTCTCCTTAATAAGAACAATAAAAAAACGTCTCATACGAAATGAGACGTTTTTTTACGCTAATAGCTGGATAACCAGCTTATTCACAAGTGATCCGTCTGTTTTACCTTTTACTTTCGGCATAACAGCAGTCATCACCTTACCCATATCTGCTTTAGAAGTCGCACCAACTTCAGAAATAACTTGCTTGATTACATCAACTAGTTCTTCTTCAGTTAATTGCTCTGGCAAATATGCGCTTAAAATCTGAATTTCACTTTGCAGTTTATTAACAAGGTCTTCACGACCAGCTTTTTTAAATTCAAGGAGGGAGTCCTTATACTGTTTTACTTCACGAGCTAAAACTGTTATTTCCTCTTCTTCAGTAAGAGTATGTTGCAGTTTAATACCTTCATTTTGTAAAGCAGCCTTAACCATACGAATAACGGTTAATTTTTCTTTTTGTTTATTCTTCATCGCTTGTTTCATATCATCGTTTAAACGACCGAGAAGACTCATAACTTACACCCTCTCTTAGAATTTACGCTTTCTTGCCGCTTCAGATTTCTTCTTACGTTTTACACTTGGTTTTTCATAAAACTCGCGCTTTCTTGCTTCAGCAAGTGTACCAGTTTTAGAAACCGATCTTTTAAAACGGCGAAGTGCATCCTCCAAAGACTCGTTTTTACGAACGACTGTTTTTGACATTCTCTTTCCCTCCCTCCGAAACATCACACTTACATACTAACTTCAGCATGCAAAAAGAAACACTTCTTCAGCATGTCTTTTACGATTATAATACATTTTATCACTTCAGGTCAACTATTTGGCAGAATAAAAGAAGAATAGAAGCATTTCCTTTTCATAAGTTATGCAAATAGCTAGTATCCTTTACTGATGAAGACAACTATATTTTTATCATTTCATCTTTTTTCATACAGGGATGCATGAAACGCCTCCCCACCTTATAGTACTTAACCGCTTCAAATAAAGAAAGCATGCAAACCGTTTCCGGTTGCACGCTCTTTTTATGCGCTAGCTGATTCTTTTTTTACATCATCTTCAAGAACACGAACAAATTGCGCTTCGTTATATGGATAACCAGCTTTCGTAATTTTCACTTTCACTAGCTTACCAATTAATTCTTCTGATCCTTCAAATACAATTTTCAAGTAGTTATCTGTATACCCTACATATAACCCTTCACGGTCGCCGTCTTTAAATTGCTCTTCTGGAATGATTTCAAGCACTTCACCTTCAAACGCTGATGCATATTCTTTCGCTAATTGATTAGATAGCTCAATTAAACGATGAACACGATCATTCTTCACATCTTCAGGAACTTGATCTTCCATGCGTGCTGCAGGTGTTCCTGTACGTTTTGAGTAAGGGAACACATGTAACTCAGAGAAGCGGTTCTCTTTAATGAAATTGTATGTTTCCATGAATTCTTCTTCTGTTTCACCTGGGAAACCAACGATTACGTCAGATGTAATCGCAAGGCCTGGTAACGCTTCTTTCAAACGATCTAAACGCTCTTGGAAGAACTCCATCGTATATTTACGACGCATACGTTTTAATACAGTATTAGAACCAGATTGCAACGGAATATGCAAGTGGCGTACAACTACTTCAGATTTATCTAACACTTCAATTACTTCATCTGAAATTTGACTCGCTTCAATAGAAGAAATACGAAGACGTTTTAATCCGCCTACTTCCGCTTCCATATCACGAAGTAATCCAGCTAAGTTATAATCTTTTATGTCTTCGCCGTATCCACCTGTATGAATACCCGTTAATACGATTTCTTTATAGCCTGCATCCACTAATTGTTGTGCTTGTTTAATAACTTCTTTTCCATCACGAGAACGCATTAAACCACGCGCCCAAGGAATGATACAGAATGTACAGAAGTTATTGCAACCCTCTTGTATTTTTAAAGACGCGCGTGTACGATCCGTGAAATAAGGTACATCAAGTTCTTCATACACACGTGTTTTCATAATATTACGGACAGCATTAATTGGTTGACGCTCTTTACGGAATTCTTCGATGTAACCTAACATCTTTTCACGATCCTGTGTACCAACTACAATATCTACACCCGGAATCGCCATAATTTCAGCTGGAGATGTTTGTGCATAACATCCCGTTACGCAAATAACTGCATCTGGATTTTGACGCACAGCACGTCTGATTACTTGACGGCTTTTTTTGTCCCCAGTATTCGTTACTGTACATGTGTTAATAACATATACATCAGCTTTCTTTTCATATTCTGTTCTTTCATAACCACCTTGTTTAAACAATTGCCAAATGGCTTCTGTTTCATAGTGGTTTACTTTACAACCTAACGTATGGAACGCAACAGTTGACATTGATCATCACCCCATCAATTCAAAATGATACGAAGCAGCACTTAACGCGTATAACGGCGCCGTTTCTGTTCTTAAAATTCTTGGTCCTAAACTACATGGTACAAATTTATGTTCACGAAGCGCTGTAATCTCTTCCTCAGCTAAACCGCCTTCTGGGCCAAATACAATCAATAGCTTTTGACCTGGTTTCATTGTCGTTAAAGCTTTCGCAAAATTAGATTTCTCACCTTGTTTTGCTTCCTCTTCGTAAGCAACAAGACAAACATCATACTCACCACTCATTGAAAGCAATTGCTTAAATGATGCCGGAGCATGTACTTCTGGAATTTCACTTCTATGTGATTGTTCCGCAGCTTCTTTCACAATTTTTCTTAAACGCTCAACTTTTTTATCAGCTTTTTTCGCATCCCATTTTACGATAGAGCGAGATGCTTGAAATGGTAAGAATGCAGCTGCCCCAAGCTCAGTTCCTTTTTGAAAAATTAACTCTAGCTTGTCTCCTTTTGGCAGTCCACTTGCAATCGTCACGAAAACAGGAAGTTCACTTGACGCCTCTACCCATTCTACAATAGCCGTATTAATAAATTCACTGGTAATTTCATCAATTGAACATACTGCTGTTTTTCCGTTTACACAGCAATAAATATGATCACCAGCTGACATACGCATCACTCTTGCGATATGATGTACGTCATCACCTACAATGCGAATACTTGTCTCATTTACATATTTCTCTTCTACAAAATAACGTTGCATATAATCACCTTAGTAGAGTTTCGTTCCTTTCGTAAGTCAACACTTACGAAAAGAACGAAACGTTATCATTTTTCATATAACAAACGGCAAGTCTCTCACCTTATAGTGAGAGACTCCCCTTTTCATTATAGACTAAAATCTATATTACGCATTTCGTGCAATAATTGCTACCCAATCTTCCATTCGTAACACTTCTTCAATTGTAAATCCAGCTTGTTCTAACGCCTCAGAAATTACTTTTTCCTTCGCAGCAATAATGCCCGATGTAATAAATAATCCACCTGACTTCACAACTCTTGCTGCATCTTCAGGGAATAATAGAATAATTTCTGCTAATAAGTTAGCTACGATTAAATCAACAGGACCTTCAATGCCTTCTAAAAGACTATTTTGTCCAACAGACACGATATCATCTGTTTTATTTAAACGTACATTCATTTCTGCACTTTCAACCGCAACCGGATCTAAATCATATGCTTGAACAGAAGACGCACCTAATTTTGCAGCCGCAATACTAAGTACACCAGAACCTGTTCCTACATCAATAATAGTGTCACCTGGCTGTACTGTTTTTTCTAAAGCACGGATACACATCGTTGTTGTTGGATGAGTTCCTGTACCAAACGCCATACCCGGGTCTAATTCAATGATTTTTTCATCAGGAGAAGATGGTGTATATTCTTCCCAAGTCGGTACGATTGTGAATGTATCAGAAATTTGTACTGGATGGTAATATTTTTTCCAAGCAGTAGCCCAATCTTCTTCATTGACTTCGTTAACGGTAATATTTCCAGTACCAATTTCGATGTCGTAAGATGGAAGCACATCAATAGATGATTTTACACCTGCAATCGTTTCATGTAAAGAATCCGTTTGCGGGAAATACGCTTTTATTAATACACCTTCCGCCGGATATTCATCTGGGTTCAATGCATAAATTTCACCATATTGTTGCTCGCGCTCTTTCGTTAACTCCGCTGGATCCTCAATCGCAACTCCACTAGCACCAGCTTCATGTAAAATATGAGAGACAGCTTCTACTGCTTCTTCTGTTGTATGAATACTAATTTCTGACCATTTCACAATTTACCAACTCCATTTTTTATTTCCATTATTCCCCTTTGAAAGCACGTTTAAGCTTTCCGAATAAACTATCATCCTGCTCTTCTTGTCCTGCAAATTCACGTAATAAATCTTTTTGCTGCGAAGTCAATTTCGTCGGTACAACAACACGAACGACTACATATTGATCTCCTTGGCCGTATCCACGTACGTTCGGAGCACCTTTTCCTTTTAAGCGGAATTCTGTTCCAGTTTGTGTTCCTGCTGGAATTTTCAGCTTCACTTTACCATGAACAGTAGGAACTTCCACTTCATCACCAAGCGCCATTTGCGCAAATGTTAATGGCATTTCGCAAATAATGTGATCTCCTTCACGCTCGAAGAATTCATGATTTCTTACATGAACGACAACATATAAGTCTCCTGCTGGTCCGCCATTTACGCCGGCTTCACCTTTTCCAGACACACGAATTTGTTGACCATTATCAATACCCGCTGGAATTTTAACATTGATTTTTTTACGTTTACGAACTTTACCTGAACCGTGACATGTCGTACATTTTTCTTTAATAATTTGTCCAGTTCCTGAACAATGACCACAAGCTTGACGATTTACGATACGACCAAACGGTGTGTTTTGTTCTACACTCACTTGACCAGAGCCTGAACAATGTTTACATGTTTCTTTTGAAGTTCCTGGTTTTGCTCCACTACCTTTACAAGTATCACATGGATCTTCTACTGGAATTTCCACATTTAATTCCTTACCAAAAATAGCTTCTTCAAAATCTAAAGTGACTTGATATTGTAAGTCAGCACCTTGGCGCGGAGCATTTGGATCACGACGTCTGCCGCCGCCACCGCCAAAGAAAGAACTAAATATATCTTCAAAACCGAAGCCACCGCCGAAGTCTCCTCCGCCGCCAAATCCACCGAATCCTTGATTTGCACCAGCATGACCAAATTGATCGTACTGTGCACGCTTTTGATCATCACTTAACACTTCGTATGCTTCTTGTACTTCTTTAAACTTTTCAATTGCATTTTCTTCTTTGCTTACGTCTGGATGGTATTTTTTAGCCAAACGACGATACGCTTTTTTAATTTCATCTGTTGAAGCGCCCTTGCTAAGTCCAAGGACCTCATAATAGTCTCGTTTACTCATAAATTTACAACCCCCGAATCTTTCACATAAACGTAATTTTAACACCGAAAGAAAGTGCTTTGCAACAAAGTTTCCTCACTTACAGTATGCAAAGCGAAAAACTTAAGATCCTCACACATCGCTTCTCATTCGTGAAAAAAGCCAAAGTCAAGGCACGCTTGACTTTGACTTTTTGTCATCTTACTTATTATGTTTACAGTTGAATTACTTGTCTTCTTTTACTTCTTCAAACTCAGCGTCAACTACATTGTCTTTCTTTGCGCCAGCGTCTTGTGCACCTTGCGCACCTTCTGCTTGACCGGCAGCTGCTTGAGCCTGCTCGTATAATTTAACAGTTAATTGTTGTACGATTTCTTGTAAAGCATCTTTTTTCGCACGAATTTCTTCAAGCTCGTTTTTCTCAATTGCAGCTTGTAATGCTTCTTTCGCTTCTGTTGCTTTTGCAACTTCAGCTGCATCTACTTTACCTTCTAAATCTTTTACAACTTTGTCTGTTTGGAATACAAGTTGGTCAGCTTCGTTACGAAGTTCTACTTCTTCCTTACGTTTTTGGTCAGCGTCAGCATTTGCTTCCGCTTCTTGTACCATACGTTCTACTTCTTCATCAGAAAGACCTGAAGAAGATTGGATTGTAATAGCTTGCTCTTTGCTTGTTCCTAAGTCTTTCGCACGTACGTTAACGATACCGTTCGCATCAATATCGAATGTTACTTCGATTTGTGGAATACCACGTGGTGCTGGTGGAAGGTCAGTTAATTGGAATCGACCTAACGTTTTGTTGTCAGCTGACATTGGACGCTCACCTTGTAATACGTGAATGTCTACTGCTGGTTGATTATCAGCAGCTGTCGAGAATACTTGTGACTTACTTGTTGGAATTGTAGTGTTACGCTCGATTAATTTCGTGAACACGCCACCCATAGTTTCAATACCTAAAGAAAGTGGAGTTACGTCTAATAATAGAACGCCTTCTACATCACCAGTAAGTACGCCACCTTGAACTGCAGCACCTAATGCTACAACTTCATCAGGGTTTACACCTTTATATGGCTCTTTACCAGTTTCACGTTTAATAGCTTCTTGTACAGCTGGGATACGAGTAGATCCACCAACAAGAATAACTTTATCTAATTCGCTTGGAGCAAAACCAGCGTCTTTTAATGCACGACGAGTTGGCTCTAATGTTCTTTCAACAAGACCTGCTGAAAGCTCTTCGAATTTCGCTCTTGTTAACGTTAATTCTAAGTGTAA
Organism: Bacillus sp. B2-WWTP-C-10-Post-4; assembly: GCF_009183805.1. NCBI lineage: Bacteria > Bacillati > Bacillota > Bacilli > Caryophanales > Bacillaceae > Bacillus > Bacillus sp. B2-WWTP-C-10-Post-4. Next base: position 21,523 of record NZ_WEII01000003.1, read on the forward strand.
TGGACCAGCAGCTCCAGCACTAATGAATGGTAATGAAATTTGAGTTTGTGTTACACCAGAAAGATCTTTTTTCGCTTTTTCAGCTGCATCTTTCAAGCGTTGAAGCGCCATTTTATCTTGGCTTAAATCAATGTTATTTTCTTTTTTGAACTCAGCTACTAAGTGATCGATGATAACTTGGTCAAAGTCATCGCCACCAAGACGGTTGTCACCAGCAGTTGAAATAACTTCGAATGTGCCGTCTGCTAACTCAAGGATAGATACGTCAAATGTACCGCCACCTAAGTCATATACTAAGATTTTTTGTTCTTCGTCTTGTTTTTCTAAACCGTAAGCAAGTGCTGCTGCTGTTGGCTCGTTAATAATACGCTCAACTTCTAAACCAGCGATACGACCAGCATCTTTCGTTGCTTGACGCTCTGCATCGTTGAAGTATGCAGGTACTGTAATAACAGCTTTCGTTACTGTTTCACCTAAGTATGCTTCAGCAGAAGCTTTTAAGTTTTGTAAAATGATTGCAGAAATTTCTTGAGGTGTATAATCTTTACCTTCAACTTCTACTTTGTAGTCTGTACCCATATGACGTTTAACAGACATGATTGTATTTGGGTTTGTAATTGCTTGGCGCTTTGCAACTTCCCCAACTTGACGTTCTTCATTTTTGAAAGCTACAACAGAAGGTGTTGTACGGTTTCCTTCTGGATTTGGGATAACCTTTGGTTCTCCACCTTCCATAACAGCTACACAAGAGTTTGTTGTACCTAAGTCAATACCGATAATTTTACTCATGGCGAATCCTCCTAGTTTTATGTAAATTATTGATTTACTTTTACCATTGATGGGCGAATCACACGGTCTTTTAGTTTATAACCTTTTTGGAATTCTTCCACAACCGCGTTTGATTCAAATTCACTATCTTCCACTTGCATAATAGCTTGGTGTTCATTAGGATCAAACTGTTTACCAACAGCTTCAATCACTTCCACACCTTCTTTAGTCAGCGCTTCTAACAATTGACGATGCACCATTTCCATACCTTGTAACAAGGATTTCGTTTGCTCATCAGTCGCTTCCACTTGCATTGCTCTTTCAAAATTATCAAGAGCTGGCAAGATGTCTGAAACTAGACTTTGTGCTCTATATTTTTCAGCAGCCTGTTTATCCATTTGGACACGGCGCTTATAATTTTCAAAATCAGCTTGTAGACGTAATGTGCGACCTTCCGTTTCCGTTAGTTTCGCTTGTAGCTCATCTACTTTTTCTTGTAAAAGAGCAGCCTCACTTTTTTCTTCTACAGTTTCTTCACTGTTTTCTGGCGTGACAGCTTCTTCAACTTGCGCTTCTTTTACTTCTTCTACCACTTGTTCGTTACGCTCTTCCACAATATTCACCTCCTTAAAAGGTATTAGGTATCATGCATAGCATGATTACCTAAGCATTATATATTACACACAGCAATGAAAATTTCATCACTTGAGCGAATGTATTACTCTCATTTACTTTTTAAGTCCATCAGTAAATTGTCTCGTAAATAACTGTAACAAACTAATTACACGAGAATATTGCATTCTCGTAGGACCTAAAATAGCAATTGTTCCAAGTTGCTCTTCGCCGATTGAATATGTTGCAGAAATTAAACTACAATCCTCCATAGCCGTCGAAGAGTTTTCCCTACCAATTTTCACTTGAATCCCGACTTGTTTATGACGCAAAATGTCATAAAATTCGGCTTCATTATCAATCATGGTAAGTAAAGATCTAACCTTTTGAATGTCATGGAACTCTGGCTGCGAAAGCATATTTGCTTTTCCTCCAAAGTATATCTTTTCCGATAACGGAACTTGAAATGTACCATCCAACATTTTTATTGCACTATCGTAATTATGAACATACCCACGTAAAACTGTAACAATCTCCTTAAAGATTTTATTATGAAGTTCTTCCATCGGTACGCCAGATAGCTTTTCATTTAAAATATTAACCATTTTTTCTAAATCTGATAAATCAACAGATTCCGGAACGGTAATCGTTTTACTTTGTACATGCCCTGTATCGGTTACAATAATAGCGACAGCAGTTTGACGATCAAGCGGCACAATTTGTACATTTTTAAGTTTATTTGTACTTAACTTCGGTCCAAGAACAATGGCCGTATAATTCGTAAGTTCTGATAAAATTTGAGCAGATTGTTGTGCAATTTTTTCCGCTTCAAAAATTCTTTCAGCAAATAAATCTTTAATTTGTACAATTTCAGCGTTCGGTAAGTTTTGCGGTGCTAAAAGATGGTCTACATAAAATCGGTAGCCTTTCTCAGAAGGAACACGTCCAGAAGAACTGTGCGTTTTTTCAATAAAACCTAATTCTTCTAAGTCCGCCATTTCATTTCGAATAGTAGCTGAACTAAATGTAATTTCATCTTTTTTAGCCAACGTTCTAGACCCAACGGGCTGCGCTGATCCAATAAAGTCATCAATAATTGTTTGTAAAATTAAGAGCTGACGTTCCGTAAGCATCTCATCATCACCTCTGTTAGCACTCTTTGTCTTTGAGTGCTAAATCTATTAATAACTTACCAAAATTGACATTCAATTGTCAACGGAAACGTCACGAAATAATGAAACTTTTTCACGCCTATGGAACATTTAATTAGTCAATCAAAAATGATTGGAATACTTCATTCCCTAATAATTTTCCTTTTCGCGTTAAACGCACATGTCCATCTTCCTCTTCAAGCAATCCCTGCTCTTGGTTGCTTTGTAACTGCTTCGCGAAAACTTGATCCATCTCTACATTAAATTTATTGCGGAACGCCGTTTTAGAAACACCTTTTGTTTTTCGAAGCCCTAAGAACAACTCTTCTTCCATTCTTTCTTTCTCCGTCACTTTGTGAACATCTAAATACGGAAATCCTGTTTCATCAATTTTATTAAAATATTGCTTCAGCGGACCTACATTTTGAATACGTTCCCCGTTCACATAACTATGAGCTCCAGCTCCAAATCCATAATACTCTTCATTATTCCAGTATGTGAGATTATGTCTACTTTTATTGTCACCTTTTGAGAAATTACTAATTTCATACTGGTTATAACCGTGTTTCTCCATTTCATCCATTACTATTTCATACATTTTCGCTTCATGGTCTTCACCCGGAAGACGCAATTTCCCTTTGTTCATTAAGTTATAAAACACTGTTTTAGGTTCCACAATTAATGAATATGCAGAGAAATGTTGTACACCAAGCGTAAAAGCAATATCTAATGTTTCTTTTACATCTTCTATCGTCTGTCCTGGCAAAGCATAAATAATATCTACATTAATATTTTTAAATCCTACTTCCTGTGCTTCTCGAATCGCGAGGAATGCATCTTCCCTCGTATGCTTGCGCCCGATTTTCTCAAGCAGTTCATCACGGAACGTTTGCACACCAAAACTAATTCGATTCACTCCACCTTCTAGCAGTACATTCAACTTCTCTTTCGGCAGATCTCCTGGATTCGCTTCAAATGTTAATTCACAATTTGGGGCGAACGGACGCAAATGACGATTAATAATCTCGAGTAATTTTTTTGTCTGTTCCATATTTAACGCTGTCGGAGTTCCCCCGCCCACAAAAATCGTTTTTATACTATCAAACGGAACTTTTTGAACCGTATTTATTATTTCCTTCTCTAAATAATCTAAATATTGATCAACCGGTTGGCGTTCAATAAACACTTTATTAAAATCACAATAGTGACAAATGTGCTGACAAAACGGAATATGAATATATGCAGCTTGTACCAAATATAACTCCTACCTTTCTAAAAAGAAAACCTCCGCACTCCGGAGGGTTCTCTACTTCTCTAACGTATTACGAATTTGTTCCATTCGCATTTTTCCCCAATCATACATCATTTCAACGATCGGTAAAAGCGACATGCCTAGTTCCGTCATATAATACTCAACGCGAGGAGGAATTTCGGGATATACTGTCCGATCAACAATTCCATCTTCCATTAACTCTTTTAATTGGTTCGACAAAACTTTATGAGAAATGCTTGGGAATAACCGTTGTAATTCACTGAAACGATGTGGTCCTTCCACACCAAGGTGCCACAGTATCACAACTTTCCACTTTCCACTAATAATAGAAAGCGTCAATTCCTTTTCACAATTAAAATTACCATTTTGTATTTTATCTTGAATATCTTTTCGAATATTTTCGGACATTAACAATCTCCTAACTCTATATGAACTAAAAAGCTCTCTCATTATTGTAAATGAGAGCTGCTCAGATGTCTAAAAAGTAATTATACAGAAAAAAGAAGCCGCACAAACGACTTCTTTTTTATTTCAAATATTAGTTGTCATCCATTTTCAGTACAGCCATAAATGCCTCTTGCGGTACTTCTACAGAACCAACAGACTTCATACGTTTTTTACCTTCTTTTTGCTTATCAAGAAGTTTACGCTTACGAGAAATGTCACCGCCGTAACATTTTGCAAGTACGTTTTTACGCATCGCTTTAATTGTAGAACGTGCTACAACTTTATTTCCGATAGTCGCCTGAATTGGCACTTCAAATTGTTGTCTCGGAATTAATTCTTTTAATTTCTCTACGATTACTTTACCACGGTCATATGCTGAATCACGGTGTACGATAAATGATAAAGCATCCACTTGTTCATTATTTAAAAGAATATCCATTTTCACAAGTTTAGATGGTTTATAGCCAATTAACTCGTAGTCAAACGATGCATACCCTTTCGTATTTGATTTCAATTGATCGAAGAAGTCATATACGATTTCTGATAACGGGATTTCATATGTTAATGTAACACGCGTTTCATCTAAATATTGCATATCAATAAACGTTCCACGTTTACCTTGGCAAATCTCCATTACAGCTCCAACATAGTCATTCGGAACCATAATTGAAGCCTTCACAAACGGCTCTTCTACACGATCGATAGACTGTGGATCTGGCATATTAGATGGGTTATCAACAATAACATCTTCACCGTTAGTTAAATAAACTTTATAAATAACGCTTGGCGCTGTTGTAATTAAGTCAATCTTAAATTCACGTTCAATACGTTCTTGAATGATTTCCATGTGAAGAAGCCCTAAGAAACCACAACGGAAACCAAATCCTAGCGCTTGAGATGTTTCTGGTTCAAACTCAAGAGCAGAATCGTTTAACTCTAATTTTTCTAATGCATCACGTAAATCGTTATAACGAGCAGAGTCAATTGGATACAGACCACAGAATACCATCGGGTTTAACTTACGGTAACCTGCTAACGGCTCTGCAGCTGGACGTTTCGCATGTGTAATCGTATCACCAACACGTGTGTCACCAACATTTTTAATCGATGCTGCTAAGAAACCTACATCACCTACTGTTAACTCGTCACGTTGCGTAGTTTTCGGTGTAAATACACCTACTTCTGTTACTTCAAATTCTTTACCCGTTGCCATCATACGTACTTTATCGCCAACTTTTACTGTTCCATTTACAACACGGATATAAGCAATTACACCGCGGTACGGATCATATAAAGAGTCGAAAATCATACATTGTAATGGCTCTTCTGAATCACCCGACGGAGCTGGTACTTTTTCAACAATTTGTTCTAAAATTTCTTCAATACCAATTCCAGCTTTCGCAGAAGCAAGTACCGCTTCTGATGCATCTAAACCAATTACATCTTCTACCTCTTGACGTACACGTTCTGGATCCGCACTTGGTAAGTCGATTTTATTAATAACTGGTAAAATTTCCAAATTGTTATCAAGCGCTAAGTATACGTTTGCTAACGTTTGCGCTTCAATACCTTGCGCTGCATCTACTACAAGAATCGCGCCTTCACAAGCCGCTAAACTACGAGATACTTCGTACGTAAAGTCGACATGTCCTGGTGTATCAATTAAATGAAGAATATACTCTTCACCATCTTTTGCTTTATAGTTTAATTGTACTGCGTTTAATTTGATTGTAATACCACGCTCACGCTCTAAATCCATAGAGTCAAGCAACTGAGCTTTCATTTCGCGTTGTGTTAACGCGTTTGTTTTCTCTAAAATACGGTCTGCTAACGTTGATTTTCCGTGGTCAATATGAGCAATAATAGAGAAATTACGAATTTTGGACTGTCTTTTTGCTCTTTCTTCTTTATTCATCTATGTTCTCAACTCCTAATAGTCTCGCCAATATACACTAGCACTGATTATATCAATAGAGCAACAAAGATTCAATGAAAACTCGTGCTGCTTACGATACAAATCATTCTATCTATATCTTATGCGAATAAACCATAAGAGACAAACCCTTTTCAAATTTTAAAACGGCTGTCTTACAAATCAGTAAAACAACCGCCTCCCATGTTACTCTTAGCTAAAAATTCCTTTTATTTTCCCAACAACTATATCCGTCCCGAACTTCGTCATTTCATAAGCTACACTTGCTACCGCCATCCCAATTCCTTCTACAACATTAAAACTTCTTAAACGTTCTAATTGCTGTTGTTTTTCTGAGGCCGAAAACGAGCTACCCAAAATTTCTGATTCAGCACCTGTACTTTCTGTCCCTGTCATATGAGCTATTTGTTCATATGACAATTGCTGATAGCCTTTCATACTTTTCAAACCATGATTAGCAAGTGCCACTCCTGCTATCATCATAAGTAAACATAAAGCTACACTACATATACACAAAAGCGCAAAGCGACTCAAACCATAATCATCTGTTCCCCTCAATGTGTATATGCTCCCGTATTATCTTGATCAATTTGATGATGTAGCGCTGCATTTAAACCACTCGCTATTACATTCGCCATATCCTCAATAAAAGTATCTACTTCTTTTGGGGTTACCATTAAATTATGACCAAGAGGAGATAGCACTTCATAAATCAGCCTTCTTTTTTCTTCTTCTTCCAACGTACCAACAGCACCTAAAAACATATTTCTGCTCTTTTCATCCGGCATATCTTCTTCTGTTAATTTTTTCTTTTCTCCAAATGAAAATCCCGCTGGTAACAAAGATCGTGAAGGTTTATTTCCTTCTTTCATCTCTCGACCAAAATGTTTCAAAATAAAATCAATCGTATCACTTGTAATCGAAACAGCATCGACCACAGTCGGAACACCAATTGCGATAACAGGGATACCTAATGTGTCTTTACTTAGTTCTTTACGTTTATTCCCAACCCCCGATCCAGGATGGATTCCAGTATCAGAAATTTGTATCGTGCTATTTACTCGTTCAATAGAACGGGCAGCTAATGCATCAATTGCAATTACAAAGTCCGGGTTCGTCTTCTCAATAATTCCATAAATAACATCGCTCGTTTCGATTCCTGTAATCCCCATTACCCCCGGCCGAATTGCACTAACAGGCCTAAATCCTTCTTCTACACTTTCAGGCTGCAATTGAAACAAATGTCTCGTTACTAATACATTTTCTACAACTATCGGTCCAAGAGCATCTGGTGTTACATTCCAATTCCCAAGACCTACAATTAAACAGCTTGCTTCTTTTGTAACTCCAACCTCTTCTAAGAAACAAGAAAATTCTTTTGCAAAAATACGCTCCACTTTTTGTTGAAGTTCTGTATCTTGCTGACGTATCCCTTGTACTTCAAGTGTTAAATAATTTCCAGGTTTTTTCCCCATCGCTTCAGAGGCAGCTTCATCAATCGTTACTTTTGTAATTATAGTACCTTCTTCTTCTCTCTCTTTTACAATAACTCCCTGTATCCCTTTTTGTTCTTCTTGGCTTTCTTGCAACATTTGATGAGCTTCTACAGCAAGGTCAGTTCTAATGCTATATTTACTTAAATCTAATGGTTCTTTCATCGTATCTCCTCCGTAATTCATAGTAAATATCGTTAGATTTCCCAAAGTTATATAAGGTCATTCTTTCCTTTACGTGAAATTTCATGGATATACTATTGCAATTCTCTTCACCGTTTGATAGAATATCACTTGTTCTATGTAAGAATCGAGTCATTCGATTGCACCAGGGAGGTGAAAAGTATGGCAAACATCAAATCTGCTATCAAACGCGCTAAACTTAGCGAAGAGCGTCGTGCACATAACGCTTCTATCAAGTCTGACATGCGTTCTGCTGTTAAAACTGTAGAAGCTTTAGTTACTAATAACGATCTTGAAAATGCTAAAGAAGCTTTCAAAACTGCTTCTAAAAAACTTGACAAAGCAGCTCGTAAAGGTCTTATCCACCAAAACGCTGCAGCTCGTCAAAAATCTCGCTTAGCGAAACAAGTAAACGCGTAAGGCGTTTAAAAAACGATCCATTTGGATCGTTTTTTTATATACAAAAAAGTTCATGCACTAAGTACATGAACTTTTTTGTGTCATCACATATGATTTAATCGCATTAAGAAAAATTCGAGCACAAGCTTCTTATCCATCTTTCCCGTCTTCATACTATAATCAGCTTCCGCTAATTCTATAATCACTTTTTTTAATTCTTCAAAAGAGAAAAACTTCGTTTGATTCATTGCTAACTTTACACGATACGGATGTACACCAATATGAGACGCAATTTGATTTTGGCCATAACCACGTTGCTGTAGCTCTTTCACTTGATACAACAAGCGGAATTGACTCACTAATAACGCAAGTAATTTAATCGGCTCTTCCTGCTGCGTAAATAATCCATCCAAAATTTGCATTGCACCTGCAATATCTTTTTTCACCACTTTTTCTGTCAAAGCAAATACATTTTGCTCAACTGATTTTGGCACAAGCTCTGCAACAAGTTTCGTCGTAATCTCTCCGCCCATACCAACGTATAACGTTAACTTGTCCATTTCCTTCGCCAACATCGTTACATTACTTCCCACAAGCTCTAGCAACAAACTAACAGCCGCGTTATCAATATGCACATGCACTTCATCTGCACGAGCAACAATCCACTTCTGAACATCCTGTACTTGCATCGCATTCGCTTCTACTACATCTGCTGTTTTCTTTAATAGTTTTGTAATTTTTTTTCGCTCATCAAGTTTTTCGTAAGGCGCAACAAAAACAAGAATAGAAAATGGAGAAGGTTCACCAATGTATTCTTCTAAAATTTTTATATTTTGCTCTAACTTTTCTTTTTGCGAAGTCAAAAATAGCGGTGATTTTATTAACAGTACTTTTCGTTCTCCGAAGAAAGGAAGCGTACGCGCATCCTCAACCACATCTTCTAAATACGCTTCTTCTAAATCGTATGTCACAACATTAAACTCTCGATCTTCTTCTTCAAGTGCTTCTGTCGTAATAAGCTTTATCGTTTCATTTATAAAAAAAGCTTCCGTTCCATATATTAAATATAACGGAGCAAACTGTTTCTTTTTAATTTTTTTATGTATATCACTCATACTTTTTCCTACTCCCTAACTTGGCAATATATATTTATACTAATGCCCTAGCTTTTGTTTTACAAGTACAAAGGAACAGGCTTTATAACCCGTCCCTTTATTTATATTAAACGCCACGCAATAAGCCCCGGGTTTCTTATTGGTGTGCGGTAATCACCTTCCCTTTATTATTCGCAATAAAAATTTGAGTATAAGTGCCAACTGTTAACATGCTTGGAAACGAAAAACTCACATTACTTCATGATTTACAAGTAACAAAAAAGCTCGTTTTCTCTTCATATGGAAATTGTAGATTTTTTTCTGACAATATTTTATACTAAAGTGGAATGTTGGGGAGGGATTCTAAATGAATAATTTTGAACAAAACGTTCAAAGTAAACGCAATGACGCTATTGATTCAGGGGTAGGATTTATCGTCTCATTTGGTTTTTTCGCAACACTTTTCATCATTGCAACTGTTATTAAATTTATCGGTTCTTAAAGACTGCCACTTCATGGCAGTCTTCTCTTTTTCATCTATTATGTGTTTTATCATATGTGATTTTACTTTTAAAGGTTCCATTTTCCCCTTTAAAAACATAGGAAATAGCACCTTGCTTGTCCGTGCGCCATATCGCACTCCCCATCTTCTCAAAACGCTCTATCACTTCTTTATGCGGGTGTCCATACCTATTCTGCTTACCAACAGATATAATCGCTACACGAGGCTGTATGACGTTCAAAAAAGGCTCTATAGATGACGTATTACTCCCATGATGAGCAACTTTTAAAACATCCACTTGTAAATCTGGATATACCTCTACTAAAATCTTTTCCCCTTCTTCTTCCAAATCGCCTGTAAATAGCCACTTCAACCCTCCAAATTTTGCCCATATTACAATTGAAGCGTTATTTTCGCTTTTTTCTTTTCCTTTTGGAGCTAAAACGAAAAATTCCGCTTCATTTACACTCCAACCCTCCCCTTCCCCCACTTCAGTTATTTTCATTTCCTTTTCTAATGCCCGTTTCTTGACTACTTTTTCTAATACTGCATCTTTTCCCTTTCGGCCAAATACCACTTCTTTTACAGGTATATATGATAATAATTCTTGCGCAGCACCTATATGATCTGCATCTCCATGCGTTACGATTAATTTATCAATTGTTTTAATACCTTCTTTTTGTAAAAAGGGTATTAAAACATCATTTCCAACAGAAAATTCATGCTTTTTTTGTTGCCATTCTTCCTTATTTACACGAAGCGTTCCACCTGTATCAATAAGATAAATCCCTTTATCATACGGAAGGCGAATTAATATTGCATCACCTTGTCCAACATCAATAAATGTTACACTTCCGCTGCCTCTAAAATATGGATATATATAATGACATGTGCTAATAAAAAGAAATACACTCGCAACTATACAAACTATTTTTTTCGGCGCTCTCCGTTCCCAAACCATCAATATACTGACAATACTGGCGCAATATACAGCTACAAGATTGAAGGGCGTTTCCCCGAAGATAAGCTGGGTAAATGGTAAACTTTCACAATAACTTAGAAAATCATTAGACATACTCAAGCCTATTGATAATACATCGGCAAATCCTTTTGCGAGAAACGGGACAATTGGCATACACAGTAAAATAATAATGCTACATGGTAATACAATGATAGATAAAAACGGAACGTATAAGAGATTGAGGAGAATGCTATATGGAGAAAAATAACCAAAGTGATATAACAAAATCGGAGTACTAACGAGCTGTGAAATGATAGAAATATAAATAGAATTTCGGATTATTCCGTTGCTACTCTCTAACAATAACGGAGCAGACAAAAGTAAAGCGAAGCTACCTACAAAAGAAAACTGAAATCCAATATTAAAAACAAGATAAGGGTCATATATAAGCATGCATATAGCTGTTACACTTAAAGCATCTAAACTAGATAAACGAATCGAGCACATAAAAGCAATCAACATCAAAACTCCTGTTATAGAAGCTCTTATAACAGAGGGTGACGCCCCTGCTAAAACCATATACAAAGGAATACAAACGATAAGGCAAATTGTTGCTACCTCCCTTGTCACACCGCTTCTTAGCAAAATAAAATATACTATCACCATTAACATTACAATGTGCGAACCTGAAATTGCTAACAAATGTACAAGACCAAATTGTTGATATTGCTCTTCCACTTCAAACGTCATTTGTTGTCTATCACCAAATAGTAATGCATTCATAAAAGCACCTGATTGCTCTGGAAACATTTCTGTAACTTTCGAGATTGCTTGTTGCCTCAAAAGAAGAATCCATTGCGTGAGCGACAGTGATGTTTTATAGCATTCAGAAATATATGTAGCCTCAAATGTGAAATGAATATGTTGTTTGTATAAATAATCACGGTAATTAAAACCATGAAAATTCCGAGCTGTTTCCGGTTCTTTCCTCTCACCCTCGAATACACATGATATCCCTGCGTATAATTGTTGCATTTTTTTCTTTTCCAAGACTGATTTGATTCTATAACTTAACTGCACTATATTTTTATTCTGATCTTCAAATTGAAAAGATAGGCGATCCCCATTAACAAGCGGTGCATTTTGTATAACCCCTCTTGTAACTCCATAGGACTCCCCTAGAGGCTTATTCCACGTTTGAACATAGGAAGTGTACATGGCGCTCCTAAAGCACGCTACAATACAAAAAATGAAGGTTTTACGCGAAGTGCGATATAAACAGAAGAAAACATTTAAAAAGAGGCAAAAAACTATCAATAAAAGTGACGAGGAAAAGGCAATTGCAACCCCTATTATAAATGAGATTGCAACATACCCCCATTGTTCCTGCAACTTATACTCACTCCTTATAGCATCATTTTTGCTTTCGTGAATACATGCTGTAATTCTTCCATTGATAAATTATCTTTTTCTAAAGACGCAAATAATTCTTTCAACTCTGTATAACGTTTTTGCTCCTCTAATGCAGCAATATCATATTCTAGCGGAACGTGCTTCACTGTTACGTTCGCTTGTTCAAATAACTCTATGGCGTATGGATGATTTTTATAATCCTGCGCATAATAAACCGCTGTAATACCACTTTGAATAATTGCCTTACAACATTGTAAACAAGGGAAATGCGTAACGTAAATTTCTGCTTCCTCTGTTTTCGCACCAAACTTGGCACATTGTAATAAAGCATTCATTTCGGCATGAATTGTCCGAACACAATGATTATCGATTACGTAACAACCATCATCTATACAATGTACGCCACCTTTAATTGAACCATTATACCCACCAGCAATAATTCGTTTATCGCGAACGATCGTCGCTCCTACCGCAAGCCTTGTACATGTACTACGCAAAGATAGTAGATGGCTTTGCGTCATAAAATATTGATCCCATGAAATTCGTTCCATATTTTTCACCTACTTTTTTGTCTACTTGTAGTGTAGCGAAAGAAGAAAAACTTCGTCAATCTTTTACGGAATAATAATTTGATCTTTTATCTTTTCAAGAGACTTCGCACCAATCCCATCAATCTCTAATAAATCTTCTATTTTCTGAAACGGACCATGTTCTTCTCGATATTTCAAAATACTTTCTGCCTTTCGAGAGCCAATCCCTGTAATTTTTTCTAGTTGTTCTTTCGCCGCTGTATTTATTCGAATCTTACCATCTTCCTTAGAAGAAGTAAGCACCCTTGTTCTGACTCATTTTTACTCGGTATATAAAGAAGCATTTGATCTTGTACAATTTGTGCTAAATTCACTTTTTTCATATCTACTTCTGATAAAAAACCACCAGCCTTTTGAACCGCATCCTTTACGCGATCTCCTTCCTTCATTTCATATACCCCTTCTTTACTGACCGCTCCTTTCACATCAATTATAATTGTTCTTTTCTGTTCCTTTGTATCCGATATTTTCGGTTTACCCTTTTTTTCTATCTCCTTCTCTTGTACATTCATTGTAATAGGCGTTCGTTCTACACTCTGATTCGTTTTCCAAAAAACAAGAAAAAGTAAAGTTCCAATAATAGCTACTAAACCTAACCACTTTTTCGGAAAATCCCACATCATTTTACACCTCTAATCATAAATTTATAACATCATTCATATTGTTTAGGAGAAAGCTGTTACGAAGGAGGGATGAAACTTTGAACATAGGAATTATAGGGACAGGAAACATGGGAAATATACTAATCGATGCATTTTTAGAAACCCGTGCTGTCAAACCTTCTTGCCTTACAATCATTAATCGGACGCCTGCAAAAGCATATCATATAAAAGAAAAATACCCTTCTGTTCAGATAGCAAAAACAATCCCGGAAGTAATCGAACAATCACAACTTATTTTTATTTGTGTTAAGCCGATAGATATATACCCTATCCTAAAAAAATACGCTGAACATTTTTCTGATGAAACGTGCTTAGTTTCTATTACAAGTCCAATATCTCCATCACAATTAGAGACTCTCGTACCTTGCCACGTCGCACGTATCATTCCAAGTATCACAAATCGCGCTCTCTCTGGCGCCTCACTATTTACATTTGGAGATAATTGCTCTGAAGAATGGCAACAAAAACTACTTCGTCTATTCAAAAACATTTCTACACCTCTTGTAATAAAAGAAGATATAACGCGCGTTTCATCTGATATAGCAAGTTGCGGTCCTGCTTTCTTTAGTTATTTACTACAATGCTTCATTAACGCTGCTGTAGATAAAACAAATATTACACACGAAGAGGCTACTACTTTAGTAAGTGAAATGGTCGTGGGGATGGGGAAATTACTTGAAAAAGAAATCTTCACATTACCTACCTTACAAGAAAAGGTTTGCGTGAAAGGCGGCGTTACTGGGGAAGGCATTCGGGTTTTAGAAGAACACGTTGGAGATATGTTCCATAAGTTAATCGAGCGAACACATGAAAAATTTGATGAAGATTTAGAATACGTTGATCAGCAATTCAATAAACACACATAATAAATACGTCATTTTCATTCCAAATCCTTTTTATAAATACTTACTTTTTTACAATACATTTTCACGTCAACTACTATTCCCACACTTTACGCATACAATCTTCAGATTATGCTAGAACTAAAAATACATTTTCTTTATAAAACAAAAGCAACCTTCTCGGTTGCTTTTGTTTTATCCGTTTTTCTTCGCCATGAAGAAAATACGCTCTGTTTGTTCTGTAACTTCAAGTCGCTCAAAATCACCTGTTACACGAAGCACTGTAAAACCTGCTTCTTCAAGCCATTTCGTTAACTCTTCCACTTGATATGCACGTTGCACGTGACATTCGTCAAACCGATGGTACACATCTTCTTCCGGATCTTGAACAAAGAATGTTAAATCATGCTCTACACTATTTGATTCTTCACCAGGGAAGCAATTCCAAATAAGAGATATTTCTTCTCCATTCACTGTATACGTTTCATTTTGAAATACATGATGTATTTTATATAAAGAATGTACATCAAATAAAAACAAACCATCTTGACGTAAATGATGAAATACTCTTCTAAATGTTTCTTGTACTCCATCTTCTTGCAATACATAATTTAATGAATCACAAAAGATGGTTACACAATCAAACTCACCTGGAACATCAAGCTCTCGCATGTCTTGTTGATAAAAAGGAATAAAGTATCCCTCTCCTCCTAGTTTTTGCTGAGCGACTGTTAACATTTCTTCTGAAAGATCGACACCTATTAAATCGTAACCCTTTTGCACAAGCGGCAGGGTTACATTACCTGTACCGCATGCTACATCAAGAATTTTTGCCTCTTTCATATCTGCCTGCTGTAAACTTTCCTCTGTAAATTCCACCCATTTATCATAAGGGACATCATTCATTAGTTCGTCGTACAACAATGCAAATTGTTCGTATTTCATTGGCCTAACTCTTCTGTAATATCTTCACGTGGCACATCGCCCCATAGACGCTCTAAATTATAGTGATTACGCTCATCTTTATGGAATACATGAGCAACTACATCTCCAAGATCAACTAATACCCAACGTGCTTCGTCAAACCCTTCCATACGTTGTACGTCGATTTGGAACTCATGTGCTTTTGATTTAATTTCACGTGCAATTGCTTGCACTTGTTTGTCTGAATTCCCGTGACAAATAATGAAATAATCTGCAATTGGTGAAATACCTTGCATATTTAGGACAACCATATCTTCTGCTCTCTTATCATCAGCTGCTTTTGCCGCTAATACTAATAAATCTTTATCGTTCATTTACTCATTTCCTCCTTGATAACTGCATTGTATGTTTGGAATGTTAATGGATAAATCGTCTGATCTTTTTCCATTAAAAATTGAATTGTTCTCTTTAACGCAAATAATAAAGCTTGATTTATATCCGTATATGCGAGTTTACGAGCCTCTTCCACTCCTGGAAACTTTCGCCCAGGTTCAATGTAATCAGCTACATAAATCACTTTATCTAACATCGTCATATTCTCATGACCACTTGTATGATATGTAATAGCTTGCAAAATTTCAGAATCCGTAATGCCTACTTCTTTTTCTACTAAGTATGCCCCAACAGGTGCATGCCATAACTCTTTGTTATAGCAAAGTAAATCTTTCGGCAAATCTTCACGTTTAATAATCTCTTCCATCTCTGAAATTGCTCTACATTTCGCATAATCATGGAATATAGCTGCCATCTCTGCTTTTTTTTCGTCCACACCGTATAACTTAGCAAGCTCAATCGCTGTCTCCATTACACCAATTGTGTGTATATAACGTTTTTCATGCATTTGTTGTTTGACAATATGCAGTGCATTCTCACGATTCATACAACCCATTCCTCTCGATATATACCTGTACTTTTTCGGGAAGTAAATATTTACACGTTTTCTTCTCCTTATATCTCTCACGTAATAAGGATGAAGAAACTGCAAATTCCGGAATTTCCACTGTAGTAATCTTATATGGTGTATGCAATGTATACCCAGGTCTTGCAACTCCAACAAACGTTACAAGATTAAGTAAAGCTTCAATGTTATACCACTTCGGTAAATACTCAACCATATCCCCACCAATAATAAAGTGAAACTGCACATCCGGATACTTCTTCGTCAATTGTAACATAGTGTCATACGTATAAGATGGGCCCTTCCTACTTAGCTCTTCTAAACAAATAGAAAAGTGCTCTTCTGCCTCAGTCGCGAGCTCTAACATATGTAAACGACTTTCTACACTTGTAATATTCCGCCCTTGTTTATGTGGCGGAATCTGGTTTGGCAAGAACCATACTTCTTCCAAGTTCAAAGCGTGATATACTTCATTTGCAATTAGCAAATGTCCATAGTGAGGCGGATCAAATGTACCGCCAATGATGCCAATTTTTCTCAAAAGAAACGCCCCTTCCTTTTACATACAGCAACTCTCCTCGGTTAGGAATGAAGAGAGTTGCTATTAATAAAAGTTCAATTGGTTTCGCTCTCTACATCATTACGCATAAACGATAAAAATAGCGCATGCTAGTCTTTTTATCGAGGAAGCTTAATTTGTTTATTTTCTCTTGATTCTTTGTATAAAACGATTGTGCTTCCAATTACTTGAACGATTTCAGCACGTGCACCTTTTGCAAGTTCTTCCGCAACCTCACGGCGATCAAATTCACAGTTTTGTAATACACTTACTTTAAATAACTCACGAGCTTCTAAAGTATCTGCGATTTGTTTAATCATATTTTCATTTACTCCGCCTTTTCCTACTTGAAAAATTGGTGTTAAATGATGTGCTTGTGCACGTAAAAATCTTTTTTGTTTTCCTGTTAACATATATGTTAGCCTCCAAGCTTTTCTATAACTAATTGTTTCATTCTCTCGATATTTGGCGTGCGTCCTGTCCACATTTCAAATGCAAGTGCTCCTTGATAAACAAACATATCAATACCATTTTGAATGATTGCACCTTGCTCTTTTGCCTCACATAAAATTTTCGTTTCAAATGGATTATAAATTATATCTGATACAATCGTTCCTTTTTTTAACGAACAAATTTGTAATGGCGTATGTTCTACGTGTGGATGCATACCTATCGTTGTCGTCTGAATGATAATATCATAATTTCCTTGTTCTTCTGTCGCTTTTTCTAATGACAAAGCAACAGAATTAACATCGGCCGTACGTGCAGCAATAAGTTCCTTTGCCTTATCTACTGTACGATTGGCTACATCAATCTCTTTTACACCTACATCAGCAAGAGAAAAATAAATAGCTCGGCTAGCACCACCTGAACCAAGTAACAAAATACGTTTCCCTTGAAGTGGTTCATTACTAATTGACTGTAGCGCTCGAACAAAACCAATCCCGTCTGTGTTATAGCCAATTAATCTTCCATCCTTATGAACCACTGTATTTACTGCACCGATTTTCCTTGCCAATGGGTCAATCTCATCCAAATACTCCATAATAGCAACCTTGTGCGGAGTTGTTACATTAAATCCTGAAATACCTAATGCTTTTAAACCTCTTACTGCTTCCCCTAGCAATTCCTCTTCAACAAGGAACGCATGATAATGGGCATCCATATTCAAGTGTTCAAATGCATCGTTATGCATAACGGGTGATAATGAATGTCCAATTGGATTTCCGATTACACCATATAATTGTTTCATAAATCCCTCTCCATATTAAATTAAAGATTTACGTAGTGAAACACTTACTCCTTTTGGTACGTGTGCAACAATTTTTGCTCCTGGTTCGTTCACAGTAACCCATCCTAATCCAGAGAATACAACATCCGTTTTAGGTTCACGAATATTAAATTCGTATTTCACTAGCTCAGGCATATTTGCTAATTCTTCTGGCGTTGGTGGGCTTAATAAATCCCCGGCATGATTTTTATATAATTCATCTGCTTTCTCAAGCTTTGTACGATGGATTGTTAAGCGATTCGAGAAGTGACAAGTAAATGCACGACGACCACCACTTACATAATCAAAACGTGCCAATCCACTAAAGAATAACGTTTGTTCTTCATTTAATTGGAATACCATCGGCTTAATTTCTTTTGTTGGTGTAATAAGCTTTAAGCTTTGCTTTCCAACATAATGAGCCATTTGGTGGTGGTTAATAATACCTGGCGTATCATATAAAGAAGACTCTTCGTCCAATGGAATATCAATTAAATCCAGTGTTGTTCCTGGGAAATGAGATGTTGTAATTACATTTTCAGTCTCATCACTAAATTCTTTAATCATACGATTAATAAATGTCGATTTCCCTACATTCGTACATCCAACAACATAAACATCTTTGCCGCCGCGATAATACTCAATAGCATCTGCTAGTTCAGCAATTCCTTGTCCCTTCGCTGCACTAATTAAAAAGACATCTTCTGGTTTTAATCCTAGCTGCTTTGCACTATAGCGCATCCAATGTTTTACTTTATCATGTTTTACTGACTTTGGAATTAAATCAGCTTTATTTCCAACAAGTAATACTTTATTATTCCCTACGAAACGATGTAAGCCAGGTAACCAGCTACCATTAAAATCAAAAATATCTACAATTTTGACTACTAATGCATCTGATTTTCCAATTCCATTTAAAATGCGTAGGAAGTCATCATCTGTTAACGATACATCTTGAATTTCATTGTAATGCTTCAAGCGAAAACAACGTTGACAAATGACTTGTTCTTTCTCTAAAGATGAGGCAGGAGCATACCCCACTTCGTTTTTATTTTCTGTTTGAATTTCTACACCGCAACCAATACATTTAATTGTTTCAGTCAAACTTTATTCCTCCCAGTTAATTAAACCTTTTTTCTTCATATTTTTCATAATTCTTCGTTCAATTTTTCGATTAAAGCGCGTTACTAATCCGTCCGTTTGTGCTACCGGTACAACTAAAATTGTATGAAGGCCTACTCGGTTTCCACCAAGCACGTCAGTCAGTAACTGATCTCCAATTACTACAACTTCATCTGGCTGCAAACGCATCTCTTGTATCGCACGCTTAAATGCGCGAACAAATGGTTTACGTGCACTATGAATAAATGGAATACCTAATGGATCAGCAAAATCTTTCACACGTTGCTCATTATTATTTGAAACGACCGTTACTTGAATGCCTTGCTCTTTCATTTCCAAGAACCATTTTTCAAGTTGCGGCGTTGCATTGGGACGATCCCATTCAATTAAAGTGTTATCTAAGTCAGTAATAACGCCTTTAATCCCACGTTTTTTTAAATCTTCTGGTTGAACATGATATACATTTTTCACATATTCATTTGGTAAAAATAGTTTCAATTTCTTTCACCTCTTTGAGGATTTTTCATAAAATTTTTCGACAACATTTTTCGATATATAACCTGTGGATAAAATTGTACACATTTTCCACATTAATTTTGCAGTTAATTTGGAATTTACTAACAAACTATACACACTTTATCCACCTAGGTATGTGGATAACCACTCGTTTGTGACTGTCATATTTTTTTGGTACATTAAATGCATCAACGAATCAATCCTTATATTATTAGGAGGTGACTCACCTTGAAAACAAAACATATGGAACAGTTATCCACTGAGTTACTCACTGAGTCTTATTATAAAGCAAAAGAACTAAAATTAAATCCCGACTTCATTTTACTTATAAAACAAGAAATCATTAGACGCTCATTAGAGGACAAGCTTGTCAAATCATCTTGATTACATATAAAGTGAAAGTTTAATCAGCCCTTACCAATCAAACAGTTAAAGGATAAATTATTAGATGCCCTGTAAAAAGAGCCATCCTACGATGGCTCTCGAATAAACAAGTACTCCCATCTAGGGGATTTCATCATTAAGTATCTTTGCCCATAACTCTTACTTACGGTTATAAAAGCTTTTCTTTATTTATGAGCTAAGCGAGTAGCTATTTTTTCACCAAGACGAAGCTCTTGTCCACTCTTTAATTCCTGCACTACTTCTATCATATCTTTTTCAAACAATAACACAACTGTTGAACCAAATGTAAAGTATGCCATTTCTTCACCTTTTTGAACAGTGTCTCTCTCATGCAAAAGCTCAATACTATTAACAAACATAGCACCTACTTTTACAAGAGCCATATGCTCGCCATCACTGCTTACTTCTGTAACAGAACGATAATTTTTTGACAGTGGTTCTTTCCCGTATTCCATACCAGCTGCATTTACCGGATATGATTTTCTACCGAGTACAAATCTTTCAGTCACAGAACCAGAAAGCGGACTATGAATGCGATGATAATGACTTGGACTCAAATAAATTACCATATATGTACCGCCTGCATATCGCGTTGCACGTTCTTCATTACCTAGCATATCCACGATTGAATAGCGCTTTCCTTTAATATCAAATGTTTTTGTATCCTCAATAGGACCATGATCTGCAAAAACACCATCAACAGGACTAACGATACTCGATGCATCTGTATCAATACTACGCTTTCCTTCTTTTAGCTTACGCGTAAATAATTCATGCAATGTTCTATATTCCTTCAAACCCTTTTCCATCTCATCTTGATTAATTTGAAAAACTTTCGCGTACGATGGAATAATGATAGAGCTCAAACGAGATTGTGCAAATTTACGTAATATATAAGAAGTAAAGCGACCATTTGTAAGTTCTATCATAAGTCGATATAATGTACGTCGCAAATTGCGAAACCCCCTAATCAGTCTATAACTTTAGTTTTCCCTTCTTTTCTTTCTATATCATATGTAAAATTGGTTCTTATTCCCACATATCATATAAAGCAGCCTTATTATATATACAGAAAACTAAGTATGGTATTATTCTTAAATTATTTAGCACCTTCTAATATTACAGATAGAATCCGTCATTTTCAACAGTGAACATGTATTTCTTCTTAGCATAACGCGTTTTCTTTTCTTATTTACAATAAGAAAAGCAGCCCATTTTAAATATGGCTGCTTCTAATACACTTTACTCTTTCGCTTTTTTCTCTTTCTCTGCCCTTACAAACTCGTGGAACATTTTCATTAAAGCACGCTTTTCAATCCGTGATACGTAGCTTCTAGAAATACCAAGCGCCTTAGCGATTTCCCGCTGTGTTTTCTCCTTATCTAGCCCAAGTCCAAAACGTTTCACAATCACTTCTTTTTCTCTTTCGTCTAAAATATCGATATACTCTTTAATTTTTTCTAACTCCATACTAAGTTGAATCATATCAATTACATCTTCAGACTCTGATTTTAATATATCAATAAGCGATATTTCATTGCCCTCTTTATCTTGCCCGATCGGATCATGAAGTGAAACATCTTTTTTCGTTTTCTTTAGTACACGTAAATGCATCAAAATTTCATTTTCAATACAGCGTGCTGCATACGTCGCAAGCTTCGTTCCCTTTCCTGCAGAATAGCTCTCAATCGCTTTAATGAGCCCGATCGTACCAATTGAAATTAAATCTTCTGCATCTTCTCCTGTGTTCTCAAATTTTTTAACGATATGAGCTACAAGCCGTAAATTATGTTCAATTAAAAGATTTCTCGCTTGAGCATCACCTTGCTCCATTAACTCTAAGTACTTTCTCTCATCATCTGATGATAACGGCTGCGGGAACGCATTGTTCTTCACATAAGAAACAAAGACAAACACTTCTCGAACCATATATCCAATTGCGGCGAATAGACTCAAACCTTTCACCTCCGCCAAAATAGTGGTCTTTATTATGTGTATGTGGGCGTGAGGTTGTTTGTGTCTGTACAGTTTATTTATAAAACTCAACACTTCTAACATTTAAAATATTTTATCGTTATATTATAATTAAATAAAATTGTTATTTATATATGAATATGCTATTAAAGGGGACACTATTCATGATTACATTAGAACGATTATTAAATGTAACAATTTATTTAGGGGTATTTTTACTTTTCATTTCGTTCATTACTTTTGTTATTAAAAGAGGGCCTGATTTATTATTTTTTCAATTTGGAATTTCTTTATTTTTTGGAGCTCAAATTATAACTGGAATAAAATTTTTTCATAACTATGGTTTCTCCTTTCACTCAAAACTAGAACTACTTATCTTTATTTTCTATGTAATTGGAATTATTACATGTATACTATTATTCTTTCACTTTCAAAATCCGTATCGAATTTTTTTATTAATCTGTAGTTGTTTATTTTTAACTGGATCCAATTATTACTTTAAAGAAACATTAAATTTTAGTAAAAAAATTCCAAAGCAAAACAAAACTTTTTTAAGTACACAAGAAGACTCTTTTCCAAAAGAAGTTCGTAAATTTTCAGAGGATTACAACAACATAATAAGAAATGATTTTTATGAAATACCGATGATTCCTACTGAATTACAGATTACAAGCAAAAAAGATTCTTCCCATAGTACATCTTACTTAGTTGAACTTCATAATAGCGAAAATGAAATTACTGATGACTCTGTACAATTAACTCCATCAGACCGTTTTTATATGCTGTTAAATAAACAAAAAACAAAAATATCAAAAATAGTATATGAAGGGCAGAATTTTTTCACATTTACAGTCACACTAAAGGCTCTTAATTTACAGCAAGAACCAGAAATTCATAATATGTTTTTAGAAATAGATAAACGTAGAGCGATGAATCTTCTTAATTTTGAAATTAAAGCCCATACTAAAGAATGGAAAGTAATATTTAAAAGTGATAGTTCTCATTCCAATCTTCCTATCACATTTACTTTTGAAAAACGAACAGGCAAAGTATAAAAATAAAAAGAGTTATTTTCTTTGAAAAATAACTCTTTTTATTTTACTTACTCCAAATCTTTCTCCCCGCTTGGGCATCAATATAACGAATTTCCCGCCTATAATTAAAAGGTTCTTTATGTGTTTCATCTGTCGTTTGTTTGTAAAGTAGTTTGTATTTCGTTTCCTCTGCATCATGATCTAAAAACCATTCTAATTTAACTCGGATAGCCTCTCTGTATATTTCTAACGCTTTTTCTTTAGTTACTTTTGGTGTTATTTCATATGTGAGCAATTCTTTTATAAAGTTGCTAGACTCCCCCGAGTAGTGCATAACAGCACCATTTTCTGCATTGATGTTAATCATAAATTGGTTATACTCTGCCGGAATATCATTTATATATACAGAAAAGATAAATCTTTCAATCCCATCTTCTGCTTCTTCACGTTCCTCCCAAAGACGCAGATATTGTGTGATATCTGGAATAACTCGTTCTAAAAATTGAAGTGCTTTTTGTAAACATTCCTCTCTAGACAGTATTTGCTTTACTTCTTGATCATCTGTCAGTTTTATAAAACCAGTTAATTCATTGGTTAATTTATCAATTTTAACGCTAACTAAATTATTATATTTCAACATCGGTAAATGCTTTTTAAAGAATTCATTCATTAAATATGGATCCTTTTCTTCTTTCTGTTTTTGTAATTCCTCTTTCGGAACAAATTTCATCCTTATTTCATCATCATTTTCTGTCTCATCTACTTTTGTAAAACCTTCTTTATTCCAGTCAAATAATTCGAATACGTCACCTCGTTCGTTACCTTTTTTCGATTTTTCAACAGCTACAGCCGAAGGTAATTTATAATGATCTGGTCCAAATAAATCTTTACCTGTACTTGCATCAATAAACGCATGACTAGGCTCTGGTTCATATACAAGATGGTACCCTTTTACTTCTTCCCCGCTTTCATACTCACATGAAGAGTATGTTAAATCTATAAATACAAGTCTCATATCTTGTCTAGCTTTCAAATTTTCTAAAACGATATTCTCCTCAACAATTTCACTTGGCCATAACGGTTTTTTCTCTATAGCTTTTTGTCCATTGTAATGAAAATGCACAACATTACCTGAAGAGTGCACTCGCACAACGCACCCTGTATTCGGCAATGGATAGCTATTCACTTCTTGCATATAATTTACTTCTTTCCAACCGCGCCTGTCGTCCTTAACCGTTACATATGTATAGAATTCATATCCTTCTTTTGTATATTTTTTCAAGAACGCATTTGCAATCTCTCTTGCCTTCTTCTCCTCTATCGCTTCCTTGCCACTTGAAAAAGGATTTTCATCATCTATCCTAAATTCAATTAAATTACCAGTATGTCTATTTAATGTAATTTGTATCTGTTTCTCCTCATCATCTTTATGTGCCCACCACAATAAATGATACGGGTCATCAACCCCTTCTTGATCATCTACAACAAGCCTATAATCACCTGGAATATCAATAATATGAGCCACTCGCTCTTTTCTCTCTTTATCTTTTTGATTCATTATTCCCCTCCTCAACCTTACAATTTAAGGTAATTATAACAAAGAAAACTAAAATTTATTAACAAAAAAGACTAGAGATATCTCTAGTCTTCTACTTCGTTTCACGATGTAACGTTACTCGCTTTAACCGTGGACAATATTTTTTTAGTTCGATGCGTTCTGGATTGTTTCGTTTATTTTTTTTAGAAATATAATTACGATCGCCGCACTCCGTACAAGCTAACGTAATATTTACACGCATATTTATTTCTCCTTTCTTTCAAAGATCGCAACTAAAACGTAATGATTACGATTTATATATTATAAAACTTCATTCTATTTGTCAATTGCAAAAACAAGAAGATTCCATTTAGAATCCCCTTGTTTTTATAGTTAAATAAATCTTCTCCCGCATTAACGGGCAGTAAGACCCCCACTGATTAAAAGTTTCACTTTATTAAAACGATTCGTATGTAACAAACTCACTAATCGGCTTTCGATATCCTCGTGGGCGAGTTTTAGTCGTATCACTTTTTCCTATCGTAATCATTAAAACAGGTACTATATGCTCCGGCATATTCAATTCACTTTGTACTGCTTTTTCATCGAAACCAATCATTGGACATGTATCATAGCCATAATATTTAGCTGCGTACATAAAAGTCATCGCGCTTAACGAAGCATTTCTAATCGCTTCATCCTCCATGAAACGCTCTCCTTTTCCTTCATATAAACCTTTCGTTTGCCTAATTGTATCTTCATATTCACATTCATCAATCATTTTTAAAACTTTCATACCGAAGTAAATATTTTCAACATTTTGGTATGCTTTTTTATCACCACAAACGAGCACTACCGCTGATGCACTCGATACTTTATATTGACCGAAAGCTAATTCTTTTAATCTTTCTTTTCGCTCTTGATCACGAATTACAACATAATGTGTGTGCTGCAAATTATAGCAAGATGGAGAAAGCTTAGTTAACTCAAATATTTTTTTAAAATCCTCATCAGGGATTTCTATACCTTGTATAAATTTCATTGCAGAACGTCTAGCAATTGCTAATTCTTCAAAGTTCACCATATATCCTCCTCGATAACTGTAAATTTAAATATACATTAATTTATACAAATAGATAAATCAAATAAAAACACTTTAAATCCGAATAATAATTATGATTAACAGCAAAAAAGACAAAAAGCTGAAACAATTAGTTCATACGAAATTCACACGAATCTATTACTATAGAAACTGTACATAGTGAACTTATTAACAATCACGTTTATTTATATAAAATCTTACTCGAAAGGAGTTGAAAGTATGAAAACTAAATATCGCTTTATGATCTCATCATTTGCTGCTTGCGCTTATATGATTTGGTATTTAGTATAATAACGACCTCACTTGCAAATAGGAAAAGGTGTGTATATAAATGGAATATAATCAATCAACAGTTAACTACTGGAAAGCTTTTGTATTACCATATACATTTGCTTTAGAAGAGTTAAAAACTAAATTTGAAATTATGAACCGGGAAGCTCAATTTCTAGAGGATTACAACCCGTTTGAACATATAAAAACAAGACTAAAACAACCTGAAAGTATTATTAAAAAACTAGAGCGCAAAAGCTTATTACCAACAGTTGAAAATGCTCAAACACATTTACAAGATATTATTGGTATTCGTATTACATGTTGCTTCGTAGAAGATATCTATCATTTGAAAGAAGTCATTCAAAAACGCGAGGATATGGAAGTCATAGAAGTAAAAGATTATATCGCTAACCCAAAACGAAACGGATATAAAAGTTTACACATGATCATTAAATACCCTTTGTCACTAAATTCTGGTACAAAAGATGTATTTGCAGAAATTCAGTTACGTACACTGGCAATGGACTTTTGGGCAAGTTTAGAACACAAACTTTATTATAAATATGAAGGAAAAATACCGGAGTATTTAAAAGATGAACTACATGATGCAGCAATGAAAGCTGAAGATCTGGATAATAAAATGGCCACAATTCGTCAAGATATTGATGATATTGAGGCATGTTCAAATCAAATTATGCTACCACTATAAAAAAAGGTTCTCGCCAATGAGAACCTTTTTTATATCATTTTTTGGAAGTACGACTCCACACTTATTAAAGTTTCACGTTATTTTTTCTCTATTGTTCGAACCTCTTCAATCTTCCATTTACCCTCTTCTTTTCCAAGGGCATACTGTACTTTCTTTTGAAGAGTAATACTGTCGTCTACTTCCTTTTCTTTCGTTTCAACAATAACATACCCTACTTTACTAACTTTCATATCTATATGTTCCAATTCAATTTTCTTATTTCCCTTTTGAAATGCGGCTTCTTTTTGTGTTTTTAAGTCCTCAGCACTAGGCATCTTCTTTGAAAATAACTCCATATGTTCTGCAAGATTTTTTTCATTGGTCGTTCGCACAAATGTATGAATAACATCTTGAATAGATTTCTCTTCTTCTTTTGTTATTTGTACCTTTTCCTCAGTTTTTTTAGTAGTAGATTTTTGTGCTACATTATTCTCTTCTTGTTGACATCCAACTAGTAATACTACAAATGCTAGAAGGAATCTTAGTTTCGCAAATATTTTTTTCATATTTCCAACTCCTAAAAAGAAAAGCGAGGCAGTTCGCCTCACTTTCGCTCTTAATTAGCGTCTTCCTTTATTCGGATCACCACCGCCAACAATATCAAAGACACGTTTCGCTATATTTGTATTCTCTTGAACGCCAGAGAACAAGTATTTACCTGGACCAAATGCATACACGTTCACATCTTCCCCTGTATGTCCACCTGTTGTCCAGCCTGTAACCGAGCGCTTATTGAAAATATCTTCAATTGCATTATCAATCTTTGTTACATCTTTTGACGGAGCTATATCATTTACAGCTTGAATTTCTTCTGGAGTTAATTGTAAATCAATATACTTTTTCAATGTTTCTTCTACATTTGCACCTTTTGCAATCTCATTTGCCATAAAGTCTGGTGTGCGTTTTGCAGCTTTAATTGGATCTACTTTAAAGTTATACTCGCCATTGGCACCTAAAGATAAGCCACCCGTAGCGTGATCTGCCGTTGCAACAACTAACGTATTTTTATCTTTTTTCGCAAACTCAATCGCTGCTTTGAAAGCTTTTTCGAAGTCTTCCATTTCACTCATTGCACCAACAATATCATTATCATGTCCAGCCCAGTCGATTTGACTTCCTTCCACCATTAAGAAGAAACCATTTTTATTTTTGTTCAAACGCTCAATTGCTGCATTAGTCATTTCTTCTAATGAAGGTGTTTTCTCATTGCGGTCAATCATTTTATCTAATCCACCTGGTGCAAATAAACCAAGAATTTGATCATTTTTATCATTTAACAATTGATCTCGATCCGTTACATAGCTATAACCAGATTTCTTAAACTCTTCTGTAAGATTACGATCTTTTCTAACAAAGTTCTTTACGCCGCCGCCAAGCATAACATCTACCTTATGCTTCCCTTTAATTTTCTCATCAAAATAATCATTTGCAATTGCGTCCATATTTTTACGGCTAATGTCATGCGCACCGAAAGCAGCTGGTGTTGCATGTGTAATTTCAGAAGTTGCAACGAGTCCCGTTGATTTCCCTTTTTCTTTCGCTTGCTCAAGAACTGTTTTCACTTCCGCTTTATCATTATCAACTGCAATTGCAGCATTATATGTTTTAATTCCTGCTGACATAGCTGTTGCTGCCGATGCAGAGTCTGTAATATTTTCATGTTCATCTTCTGGGTATGTTTTTTGTGTTCCTACAAGATGCTTATCAAATTCTGTAGATTCCATTTCAAAGGTTTTTGGATTATCTTTCATATAACGGTGAGCCGTCATATATGAAGGGCCCATACCATCCCCAATTAATACGATAACATTTTTAATCTTTGCATTGCTTCCGTTCTCATCTGCATTAACCTCACTAGAACGAGTAAAATTCCATGTTGCTACCGAAGTAACTGCTAATGATGCCACAACTGCAAATGGCCATGCTTTTTTCACAAACTTTTTCACTGTCTTGTCCCCCTAATTAGGTTATTCATTTCCCACTATCAAATTTAATGGAAGACTATTAAGAGAAAATTAGCTGTATGTAAATTTTTTGTTAACTTATGTAAATATCAGTTATAATTTGTATAAGTTTGTCTTTTTGTATCAATCATTCCGCCCTTTACAATTTAAATATAAACAAGTTGGATTTCATTTAACGTAAATCTCTTTTTTTACATTTTGACTCTATGTTTATGAAAATAAATAGAAATGCGGTGAGCCTTTATGAAAATAGTAAAGCTAAATGAATCTTTTATTTTTGAATTACTTAATCTTTGCAAATCTGTTGGATGGTTACACGATGAAATTTTTATGAAAAAACAATTCGAAATGTATCTTTCTATCGGCACACTTGTAGGTTACATTCATGAAAACAAACTCATTGCGACTGGAGGAGTATTTCCCTTTACAAGTAACTTCGCTTCCATTGGTATGTTAATCGTTCACCCTAATTTTCAAGGACGCGGAATAGGGCGCATGTTGCTAAATCAT
This sequence comes from Bacillus sp. B2-WWTP-C-10-Post-4, assembly GCF_009183805.1. Classification (NCBI taxonomy): domain Bacteria; kingdom Bacillati; phylum Bacillota; class Bacilli; order Caryophanales; family Bacillaceae; genus Bacillus; species Bacillus sp. B2-WWTP-C-10-Post-4. Next base: position 50,742 of record NZ_WEII01000003.1, read on the forward strand.
TGCTTGGAACAAATTCATCCAAAACAACCCATTGCACTTATTGCGACAAAAGCTGGCGAACCTCTATACACATCATGCGGATTTCAAACAGCAACAACGATTCATCGTTTTGAAAAGCAAACTATTAAGACGTACCCTTCTCACTTACAACAAGTACAAGAAGAAGACCTTATATCTGTTACTTCTCTGGATCAAATTGCAACTGGTATGAATCGTTCTCTACTTTACTCTTTGCTATTACCAAGGGCCGTACACTCTTTTAAAATTGAAAGAAATAACTGTATAGAAGCTTTTTCATTATGCATACAAAAGGGCAATATATTATGTATCAATCCACTTATCGCCAAGCAAGAAGAAGATGCTATCCAATTATTAAAAAAGATATGTGAATGTTGGAATGGTATAGTACGAATTGATGTTCCACACTCACAATTTACATTTCGTCAATTTCTTCAAACAGAAAATTTCCAAGAAACGCTCCTTTCACCTCTTATGATAAAAAATGGTAGCCAACTTCCTGGAAATCGTAATATGCTATTTGCTATGATAGATACAGCGTTATGTTAGAAAGGAGACACCTAATTGAAGCGATTTAGCTATTTTATGGTAGGTTGTCTTACTCTTACACTATTAGTAGGATGTAGTGCAGCAGAAAAGCCAGTAGAACAAGTAAAACAAGTTAAAAATACAATTACAGCGAAACTAGCTACCGAGGAAAAAATGGTAGAAATAGATGGTCAAACCATTTACTTTAAAAAGATTGGTAATGAAAAACCACCCTTACTTATGATTCATGGCTTTGGAGGGTCATCAGATGGTTTTCAAAAGATTTACTCCGATCTAGCAAAAGATCATACAATTATTTCTGTAGATGCTTTAGGATTCGGGCGCTCATCTAAGCCAATGGATTTTTATTATTCTTTTCCAACTCATGCAAATTTGTATTATAAATTAATGAAAAAACTAGGGTATGATTCATTCGCAATACTGGGGCATTCCATGGGGGGAGAAATTTCTCTAAATTTAACATATTTATATCCTGAAGCAGTTACTCACCTTATTTTAACTGATGCTACAGGTGGCCCTCATACATTCGTTAATAAACAAGGCTCACCAAAACCACAATTGTCGACTGATTTAAATGCCGTTTCTTCTATTACAGATTATGATGAAAGCAAAGTGAAATTCAAACGTAATGATGAAGAGCATTATAATAAAATGAAATTATGGCCTAGACGTCTTAAAATTAATGCAAATGAAATAAAACAGCCAACTTTAATTATATGGGGCAGAAATGATAGTAGCGTTTCCTGGAAAGAAGGAGAAACGTATCATCAATTCTTAAAAAATAGCACTTTACATATTATTGAAAAAGGTTATCATGCACCATTTCGCCAAGAACCACAAGAATTTGTCGGGTATGTAAAAGATTTCTTTAAGAACAATCCGATTAAAGTTGAAAAATAACATAAACGGGTATCTCAAAATGAGATACCCGTTTTCATATATTAAGCAGCTTGCTTTTGGCGTTTTGGAGTTTTTGATCCTAATACTTTCGGGATAACGAAGCCATCCATTCCAAATTTCCCAGCGTTCATACCGGAAACAAGAACAAACATAGATAAGATAACCATCTCAGGGTTCACACCAATTGACCCACTAAACATATAGGAAAAGTTCATTACAAGACCAAAAAAGACCGCTGTTTTTGTTAAACAGCCTACAATTAAACCAATTCCGACTAAAATTTCTCCCCATGTTACAAGTGTATTAAACAAATCTACATTTGGAATTGCAAATTCTTGTAAGAATGATGCCCACCAAGATTGAACAGCCGGTTGTGCACCTTTAGATTTTTCAATTGCCCCTTGCAAATAACCTGTTGCATCGAATCCTTTTCCTTGTAGTTTACCTATTCCAGCCATTAACCATGTGTAACCAAGATATACTCGAATTACTGCTAATGCAAAAGAAACTGCTTTGTTTTCTCTTAAAAATTGAATAACCATATCTTCCTCCTAAAGTTGTAATTAAGTTAGTTACAGATAATATAATAACATTAGTTACTTATTTTTCAAACGTTAATTATGAATAATCTGTGACATGCGTATGAAACATTAAAAACTAACGTTTATATAGTAACTTTTATTACCTGTAAAAACTTGAACATATCATACCACAAGTGATAACCATTTTCATTGAAAAAAATGTAAAAAAAATGTGAGTTAAATGTGAAACACGTTTATTCGAATATAGAATAAACGTGTTTCACACTAATTATAGAATCGAAATGTATGTGTCTCCTCATCAATTAAACTCGCTTCTTGAAACGCTTCTTCTAACGTTTTCCCATGGTTAATAACCCCATAAAATAAGCGTATAGTAAACATAAGTGCTGCATTTCCATCTACATAATCAATCGATCCAATATATGATTTCGCACCACTATGTAAAAAAGATTTTGCTAGATTTTGCTCCCCTAACGTACACCCGCTATTTACAATATGTGTATTATGCAATTTTGCATATTTATAAATTTCTTCTGTACCAAAATACCCTCTCGGTTCATCTTGTTCATATACTTCTTCGCCTAACTCTTCCATGACAAACTTCCCTTCTTCACCATGAAAGCAAAAAATAATATAATTAATATTGTTAAATAAGTTCTTTCCAGAAAGAACTTCCACAAAATCTTTCGGTCTACCAATCCAATATGTCACAACCCTTGCACCAAAATATTCAAGAGATGCTCGGATTGATTGCGCCTCTAAATCCGAATTAAAACCAACTACTAATGCAATATTCAACATACAACCCCCATCCTATAATCAGCCCTTATCAATCAGAATTTTATGGGATAAATCCATTTCATATATGCCCGTTTCTTTCAAAAAATCTGATCTAGTTAAAACGACTTTCTGTAAATATTGCCTATATGCTGTAATTGTTCCATCGTGAGATACAATGCAAATTCTTTCAGCACCCAGTTCATAACACCAAAGAAGAAATTTATCTACTATTTGCTGAAAACTATTCTCTGAAATAGTGTTTATACCTTCCTTCCATAACTGATTATTTGAGCTTTTCTCTATCGAAAAATGCGGAAATAACTTTGTTATCATTCCCTGATCTACTATATAATCGCACGGTAATATTTTCGCTCCTTCTCGATAAGGAAAAATACGTGGGGATACATATGGGTGGACGAGTTTTTGACAAGCAACTTTCGCACTCCATATTGTCGCCGTTTGCAAAGTTCTAAGTGTAGGACTAGCAATTAATATATCCGTCTCTTGCAATGGCACATTGCATTGAAGTAATTTAGCTTGAGCCTTTCCTACTCTCGTCAATGGTGGGTCAAACACTTGTAAACTTTCTGGTAAATCCGTTGTATGTTCACCTTCACCATGCCGAACAAAAACGATTTTCATATTCAGCCTCCTCTTACTATAAAATCCTCACACATATTTCTTCCCTATTGCATTCTTTATTCCTGCTGTATAAAAACCGATATGTAAAAAACTTTTGACACTAATATTTGTAAAATATTACAATATTACATGTAAAATACTTTTTACACCGAAAGGAGAATTACATATATGAAATGGATAATTGTCTTTATTGGAATGATTGTATGGGGATATATAAACGGCTTCTTTAGTAGTGATCAAACTGCTAATCCCTGGATTACAGATGATGAACGTGAAACAAAAATTAAACAAAAAGCAATTACGACAAGCTGGTCCGGTGTTTTTATGTTTTGTACCATTAGCCTCTTAAATAAATGGTTAGGTTTAAGCACAAACGATAAATCACCGTACTTACCAGACCCTATCGCAGCTATTTTAAAGGAAAATGTAGAGTTACAAGTTTTACTCATGCTATTTGTTATGTATGGAATATTTTACTTACATTATCGAAGAAAATTAAGTGCCTAACTTCTAACTCATGATTATCCTCCTAAATGGTTATAGTAATTAGGACGAAATGAAAGGAGCGATAGAAAAATGAGTAACTCGAATGAATTTTTAGATACACTACATGAAAAACAAGCAAAAGATGAACAAAATAGAAAGCGCCAAGGGAACGGAAACCCAGCGAAAAAAAAGCCAAATAAAACGCATAAATAACAATAAAAAACTGCCTAAAATGATCTTTTAGGCAGTTTTTTATTGTTATTTCACCGAGATGACATTTTCCCAATTCCATTTCTCATAATACCACGCTGGTACATCTATATTTTCAATCCACTTCTTTTCCTGTTTCCCATCTTTATGAGCAAGCCATACATCCGCTTTCTTACGGTCTGAACGTATCCAAATTAATTGATTACTCTTCTTCATGAAGATCGGGTGGTAATCCCCTTGCTTGTTCTTTTTCTTTGTGATTTGATGCTGTGCATTACTTGTACTATCGACCTCATACAAAGATGGTAGTGGCCTTTTTTCTGGTGGAGTTTCTATCCCTGCCTCCTTTGCTCGTGAAACGATAATTACTCTATCGTTCTTCCATACAAAATCCCAATCAACATATCCTTTCGGCGTAAATATGTTCTGCTGAAGTGCTGGCAATTCCTTTACTTTTAAATGCTTATTTTCTAATGCAACTCTTCCGCTCCCTTCAATATAAGCTAATATATTTTTTGATGGTGCCCATTGAAACCATTGTGCGTTTAGTAACATTTGATCTACTTTTTCAAACCGACTGCCATCTGCACGAACTAAGCAAAGCGTATTACTATCAGCTGACCATGAAGCTGTCGGTACTGCTAAAAATGAAATCCACTTTTGATCTGGTGACCACTTAAAGCCACTTGCTACTAGCGCTAGGAAATCATCATGTTCATTTGGCAATGCATACAAATGCTTCATTTTGTGAGGATTCATATGTGCATCTTTTTGCACTTCATATAGCTGAGCCCCTGTCCATCCTGTTGGAAGTAAGTGCGCTTCAGAGGATACAAGAAAGTTCTTTCCATCGGGGTACCATGCATAATCCCCTACACCAGCCGATACATTTTCAAAATCTGCATTCTTTTTTTCTACATCAAATGTATTTAATGTACCTGTAAATATAAATGCAATTATATTTTCTGTTGGTGACCATTGATAATTCGATGCTTCTGAGTGAAACGGCGTAACTTTCTTTCCATCTTTCAGCCGATATAACTCAAGAATATTTTGTTTCTTCCCTTTTACATATGCCAGCCATTCTCCATCATGTGACCACTTTGGCCCTGTTATGTTCTCTCCTTTTGTAAGTTGTTTTTCTTTCCCCTCAACTTTAATCCAAAGGTTATGATGACGAATAAAAGCAACTTTCACACTATTATTTTCTGCGCTAGTAATAGTGATAGAACACAAAAACATAAACAACACTACACTACCACTTACTATTAGCCTTTTCATACCATCACTCCATTTCCCTCATAGCATTCCTCACTTTCTTCCTACAATATGTGAAAAATATCGATTCGACATAATCAGAAAAAATTTCCCAAGAAATTTTCAATTCATAGAGGATTGGTATGAATTATGTCGAAAGTATAGTTTAGCCAACATTTATATTTATAAGTTATAACTAAAATGTAAGATTTAATTTCTGAATATTGGCACTTTTTATTAAGGGGAGTATCAATGAAAAAAACTACATCTACACTATTAAGCATGGCGCTTGTCTTTTCTAGTTTTGGAGCTTTAAGCGCTCATGCTGAATCACTACAAAAGGAGAAGCAATTTAGTCCACAATTAAAAACAACGATTGAACAGTGGGGAGAACATAAAATTGCTCAAAATGTTGAAACGAAAACAACAAAAGAAATATCAGTAATTGTAGAATTGCAACATGCACCTCTCGCTGCTCAAAGTAATATTCAGCATGCTCCAGATTTACAAAATAGTAATGCTCAGTCTTATCATGCTGAGCTAAAAAAAGCACAAGAAGATACGACTAAGAAAATAAAAGAAAAAGCACCTGGTGCAAAAATTAAAGAAGTGTATAATACGTTATTTTTCGGATTCTCTATTTCAGTTCCTGGAGATCAAATTACCTCTCTTGCCTCTTTACCTGAAGTAAAAGCAGTCTATCCGAACTTAACATATAAATTGCATGAAACATCAAAAAGTACTACTAACGAAGAAGCACCAAATATCGGTGGACCGACAATTGGTGCACCTGAAGCGTGGAATTTAAAAGATCCATCTGGCAAACCGCTTGATGGAAAAGGCATGAAAGTAGCCATTATCGACTCTGGCGTAGACTATACACACCCTGACTTAAAGGCAAATTATATCGGTGGATATGACACGGTTGATGAAGATAGCGATCCAATGGATGGTAACGTACATGGTACTCATGTAGCTGGAATTATTGCGGGTAATGGAAAAATTAAAGGCGTTGCTCCAAACGCTTCTATTCTAGCCTATCGTGTAATGAATGACGGTGGAACTGGTACAACAGATGATATTATCCAAGGGATTGAGCGAGCGATTCAAGATGGTGCGGATGTGTTAAACCTCTCCCTTGGGCAAGATTTAAATGTACCTGATCAGCCTGTAACATTAACGTTAGAACGAACAGCGAAACTTGGTGTTACTACTGTCGTTTCAAATTGAAATGACGGACCAAAACCTTGGTCTGTTGATGCTCCCGGTAACGCAAGTAGTTTCATTTCTGTTGGAGCATCTACGGTTTCTATCCCGTTTCCAACATTCCAAGTAGCTGGTTCCAGCAAAACATATCAAGGGTTACCGTTATCAAAATCCGATTTTCCAATAGGAAATGATTCCCCTCTTGTATATGTTGGTTATGGCAATCCAAGTGATTATGCAAAACAAGATGTGAAAGGGAAATTCGCACTTATTTTACAAGGTACTTCTAGTACATTAGTAAAAGCAGAACAAGCGAAGCAAGCTGGGGCACTTGGTGTGTTATTAATCTCTAACGAAAAAGAAATTAATATGATGCCGGAATATTTTTCACGTGAACATCTGGCTATCCCAGTAATGCAATTATCAAATACAAATGGGGAAGAATTAAAAACTTTAATCACAAAACGAAAGAAAAATATAAAAATTGGACAACCAAAGCAAACAGAACTTATCGGTAACTTTAGTTCAAGAGGACCATCACAAGGAAGTTGGCTAATAAAGCCTGATGTTGTTGCACCTGGAGTACAAATTACTAGTACAGTACCGCGAGGCGGCTATGAATCGCATAACGGAACAAGTATGGCTGCTCCGCAAGTAGCTGGAGCGGTTACCCTCTTGCGTCAAATGCATCCGGATTGGACGACAGAACAATTGAAAGCGGCTCTTGCTAACAATGCAAAAACATTACATGATGTCAATGAAAATACATACCCTGTTATGGCACAAGGATCTGGTTTAATTAACATTCCGAAAGCAGCTCAAACAAATGTATTAGTAAAACCTAACAATGTCAGCTTTGGTCTTATTAAGCCAAATAGCGGAAAAGTAAAACTGACGCAAAATGTTACATTACAAAACCTTTCTAGTAAAAAGAAAAGTTTTTCAACTCGTGTGGAATTACTAGATGCCAACACAAAAACAAAAGTAAAAGCTTCTGTCCCTTCATCGATTAGCATACAACCGAATAGTAGTACCGAAAAACCATTTACTATCACGGTAGATAGCTCACTACCACAAGGTGTGTATACTGGAAATGTATATGTAAAAGAACAAGGGGCAAAAGAAGAAATTCGAATTCCATTCACATTTAGTATCGATCCTAAAGATTATAAACGTATCGATGGACTTGAAATTATTAATTCTACTTTTAGCCCAAATGGCGACCACGTACTAGATGATAATCTCATCAACTACTATTTAGTTGCGCCTGTGGATGATGTAACATTACATGCAAATTTAGTTACGAAAGAACGTGTAACGTATCAAGGGATTATCCATCAAGCTAAAAATGCAACTCCTGGATACAAACCTTTCAAATGGAATGGTACAAAAGCAGATGGCACTCCTTTAGCTGACGGGCTATATCAAATCGAAGCAGTTGCTTCTAATTCTGGTGGAGAAACAAAACAAACAGCTGCTGTATTTCTTGATCGAACTGCACCTAAGTTAACACACGAAGTTGACCAAGAAAATCTCGTAATTAGAGGAAAAGTTGATGATATTCTACTAGATTGGATGTCAGAATCTGGTTGGATAGCACCCGGTATTCCAGTGAGAATGCAATATGAAATTAACGGAAATGGTGTATGGGAACAGGCATTCCTGAACCCTTGGGAGAAAAGCTATGACATTTATTTCGATCGCACTCAATTACACGAAGAAAAAAATACTATTCACATTGTAGCAACTGATGCAGCTGGCAATACCTCTAATTTAACTGTTAATTTAGAAGTGAAATAAAGTGAAGCCTTAATCAGTAGAGATTTTGTTCATCCCCACTGATTATTAGCCTTCACCAATCGGGGGTTACGGGCAGTTATTCTCCCACCGAATTTTGAGGTAGGAATTTTACTGCTCATTACCACGGGATAAAAAATTTTTGTTGACAATTTTTTTAATATAGTTTTATAATACAAAACATAGTTTAGTTTAACGAATTATATATCGGCTTTGAAGGAATGCTATTAGCGACTTATATCACTGTCCCAGAGAACTGATGGTTGGTGCGAATCAGTACATATACAAGCGTGAATTACAATTCTGGAGCTTCTTTCCCGTAATGCTTTTTATGCATGAAGAGAAAGACGGATCTTTCCGTTATCGTAAAGTGAGTGGTAAACAATTAGTTGTTTACAAATAGGGTGGTACCGCGATTTTTATCGTCCCTATCGGATTTTCCGATAGGGACTTTTTTGCATCCATCCTCTTACACAATTTCATATATACGCGTTGAAAGAATCGCAGTAGTATCTTATATCCCTGTTACAGAGAGCTAATGGTCGGTGGAAATTAGCACATATATAAGTATGAATTACAATTCTGGAGCTTCTTTTTCGTAGTGCTTTTATGCATGAAGGAAAAGACGGAATTTTTCCGTTATCATTAATTGAGATGTAAGTATATTTTCACTTACAAATAGGGTGGTACCGCGATTCTTTCGCCCCTATCGGATTTTCCGATAGGGGCTTTTTCTATTTATCACAGAAACATATGTTAAATAATTCCGAATCTTATGATAAAATTTTATAAGCGCTTACAAAAAATGAAAGGGGGTGATACAAGCTATACGAAATCGATATTCAATTTTATTGAAAAAAAGGAGGATGTCTAAATGACAAAGAAAACAGAAATTCCATCGCATTTAAAACCATTTGTATCCACACAACATTATGATCAATACACACCGGTGAATCACGCTGTGTGGCGTTACATTATGAGACAAAATCATAGCTTCTTAAAAGACGTTGCTCATCCAGCCTATGTGAACGGACTACAATCATCTGGTATTAATATAGATGCAATTCCAAAAGTAGAAGAAATGAATGAGTGTTTGGCACCAAGCGGCTGGGGCGCTGTAACAATTGACGGACTTATTCCTGGCGTAGCATTCTTCGATTTTCAAGGACACGGATTACTACCGATTGCAACAGATATCCGGAAAGTAGAAAATATCGAGTACACACCAGCTCCAGATATCGTACATGAAGCCGCAGGACACGCACCGATTTTACTTGATCCTACATATGCAAAATATGTGAAACGTTTTGGGCAAATTGGTGCAAAAGCTTTCTCTACAAAAGAAGAACATGATGCATTTGAAGCTGTTCGTACATTAACGATAGTAAAAGAAAGCCCTACTTCTACTCCTGATGAAGTTAAGGCTGCTGAAAATGCTGTAATTGAAAAACAAAACTTAGTTTCTGGTTTATCGGAAGCTGAACAAATTTCACGTCTTTTCTGGTGGACAGTAGAATATGGATTGATCGGAAATATAGATGATCCAAAGATATATGGTGCTGGTCTCCTTTCTTCTGTTGGCGAAAGCAAACATTGCTTAACAGACGCTGTAGAAAAGGTTCCATTCTCTATAGAGGCATGTACAAGTACAACTTATGACGTAACAAAAATGCAACCACAACTATTTGTTTGCGAATCATTTGAAGAATTAACAGAAGCACTTGAGAAATTCTCTGAAACGATGGCCTTTAAAACTGGTGGTAAAGAAGGATTAGAAAAAGCAATTCGCTCTGAGAACTATGCAACAGCTGAGCTAAATAGTGGATTACAAATTACAGGTACATTTAGCGAGACAATTGAAAACGATGCAGGTGAATTAATTTACATGCGAACAAATTCGCCAACAGCATTAGCGCTTCATAATAAACAGTTAGCGAATCATTCTACTTCTGTACACAATGACGGATTTGGAACACCGATTGGATTACTTACTGAAAATATTGCATTAGAAAATTGTACAGACGAACAACTACAATCATTAGGAATCACAATTGGAACTATCGCTGAGTTTACTTTTGCAAGTGGTATTCATGTAAAAGGAACAGTAACAGATATTGTGAAAAATGATAAGAAAATTGCTCTTATTTCCTTTATCGATTGCACAGTTACTTATAACGCCCGCGTTTTATTTGATGCTTCATGGGGCACATTTGATATGGCTGTTGGCTCACAAATCACTTCAGTATTCCCAGGTGCCGCAGATGCTGCAGCATTCTTCCCAATGGATGAAGAAATTCAAGAAATTCCTGCTCCACTTGTGCTGAATGAACTTGAACGTATGTATCAAACAGTTCGAGATATTCGAAGTGAGGGGATTTTACACGACGCGCATATCGATCAATTAGTAGCAATCCAAGAAGTATTAAATAAATTTTATGCGAAAGAATGGTTGCTGCGCCTTGAAGTATTAGAGTTACTTTTAGAGCATAACAAAGGGCATGAAACATCTGCAGCATTACTACATCAACTTTCTACTTTCACAACTGACGAAGCTGTAACACGCCTTATTAACAATGGTCTTGCGTTACTTCCAATAAAGGATGTGAAAAATGATGCTAAGATTAACTGAAGAAGAAGTTCACGAGGAATTATTGAAGGTAGATAAATGGATGGTAAAAGATGAGAAATGGATTGAACGAAAATATATGTTTTCCGACTACTTAAAAGGAGTCGAATTTGTCTCTGAAGCCGCCAAACTATCAGAAGAACATAATCACCATCCATTTATCCTTATCCAGTATAAAGCAGTTATTATTACTTTGTCATCTTGGAATGCAAAAGGTTTAACGAAACTAGATTTTGAGCTTGCAAAACAATTTGATGAACTATTTTTACAAAACGAAAATGCAATTATAAGAAAATAAAAAAGAGAAGCCTTTTTAGGCTTCTCCTTTTATTTGGAAATGGATACAATGTCCAAATGGATCCTCGACTTGTAATATTCCATCTTTGTACGTAGCAATCTTACCAATATTTTTTAAGCTTTCACATACTTGCTCTTTTTGTTTTTCATCCGCTAATACAATTGTGAAATATTTCAAACCAACAGAACCTGGCATTTGCGGTGGTACCCCTTCACCTTGCCATGTATTTAAACCGATATGGTGATGATAGCCACCTGCTGATACGAACAACGCTCCATTACGAGCTGGGATTGTTACTTCAAAACCAAGACCATCAACATAGAAACGTTTCGCTTCCTCTAAATCAGCTACATGGAAATGAATATGCCCCATCACAGTACCAGCTGGAAATCCACTCCATGTACTTCCTTGCTGCAATAATTCTTCACCAGCTAACGGGTTACTAACAAATGGGAGCTCTCCATTCTCATCACGCCAAACTTCTTTTTGTCGATCATGATAAATTTCAATCCCGTTTCCATCTGGATCAGCTAAATAAAGAGCTTCACTAAAGTAATGATCGGCCCCGCCATGTAGTGGATATACCATTTCTACAAGATGACGAAGAACATTCGCTAAATCCTGCCTACTTGGTAATAAAATTGCGTAATGATATAACCCTGTTCTTCCTCTTTGCTTCGGAAAAGCTTCTTTCTTTTCTTCAATGATAAGAAGTGGTTCATCATTTTCATTCCCAAATGTAACGACTGCTTTTTCTTCTTTTAGCACCTTCATACTTAGTACTTCCGTATAAAACTCTAGTGATTTCTTTACATTAGATACGTATAAATGAATAACATCCAGTGTTGTATCGGGATGAAGTTGAAAACTCATCTTGTTAGCCCCCCATTTAAATTAGTTCTTCTTTGACATTTTTTCTTTTAAGAAATTATCTACAAAACCATCAGCTTTTGCAACAAATAAGTATGCACCCATTGCTAATAATGCAAGTTCTAATTCGAAACCAGGATTTTTTCCATCTCCCAATAAACCAGCTGACCATTTCACTTTTACGATTGCTCCAACCATAACAAGTGCAAATAATAATCCAATATATCTTACACCTAAACCTAGAATTAATAATAGGCCTCCAACTAATTCAAATGTTGCTACACCGTATGCAAGTCCTCCTGGTAAACCAATGCTTGTAAACCACCCTGCAATATTGTCAATTCCTGATTGGAATTTTGTTAAACCGTGCATGAAGAATGTTACCCCTAACACGATACGAATAATTAAGTTACCAATATGTTGATTCATTTCTTTCTCTCCTTTATAGTTTTCTTATACAAAACTTTTATTTACATTACAAAACATACACTAATTTTTTTTATTCGTCAATTCATTTTCACTGGGAAAAAATATATTTTTTTTGCTATGATACAAATAGTTGTTTACAAAAAGGAGCTTGATTTTATGAATATTGGTTCTGCAATACGTGAAATTCGTCAACGTAGGGGCATAACAATCGCACAAATTTGTGAGGGAACAGGTCTTTCTAAAGGATTTATGAGTCAGGTTGAAAATAATAAAACATCACCATCTATCTCAACTTTAGAAACGATCTCCAATTTTTTAAACGTTCCCCTTCCCTATTTATTGTTAGAGCAAAAAGATCGATTAAAAATTGTCAAAAAAGAAGAACGGAAATACAGTGTATACGGCAAAGATGAGCAAAGAATTGAACATGTTGCGGAGCAAGGGGGCCTTCGCCTATCTTTAGTAGAAATCCCTACTGGATTCCCGAAAGAAAACTCACCAAATGCCCATGAAGGGGAAGAATGTCACCTTGTATTACGCGGAAAACTAGAAGTTCAGCACGGTGAAGATATTGCAATTGTAGAAGAAGGTGATTCTTTCTCATGGAATGCATGCGTTCCTCATATTGTTCGTAATATAGGAGAAGAAACTGCATTATTACTCATCTCTAGTTATGCAGAAAATCGAAAACGTGTTTACTAAATAATAAAAAAGAAGCCTGCTAAACAGGCTTCTTTTTTATCCCCTTATAATTCCATAACTTGTCCCCACTAGTACAGTCTTTTCGTGTTGATTGCGATAAACTGACTCGATTGAAACTTTTTTATAACCTTCCATTTGCTCAACATTTGTTAAAGTTAATTCACAAGTGATTGTATCTCCTGTGAAAACTGGTCTAATAAACTCACTTACTAATTCTCTTGCTATGTAATGTAATTCTTCGCCTACTTTCGTTCCAATGCTAGCAGTCAATAAACCATGGACCATTAATCTTCCATTTTCATCATATTCCACATGGTGTCTACCTTTATCTCCGGTAATATTTGCAAATTCAAACACCTCTTCCTCAGTAAATCTTCTTTCATATTTAAATACATCCCCAACTTTTATACTCATTTTTATCCCCCTAATAATAAACAGAATTTTCTTTTATTTTATCATAAAACAATCCTCAATCCATTCTCTATTATCAAATCCTCAAAATTACCTCGCTAAACTTTTACTTTTCATTCATTTATCGGTGACCATCTCTTTTCGCGACTTGATATCCATAATACGCACATGTTCCATTTCTCGATAGCTCTCTAACTTCAAATCCACAGCTTCTATAAAAATCAAAATTGTTCGCAGAAGTATGTGCAAACCAGTCACCATGTGGTAGCTTTTGCAAACAAAGAGCGACAAGTTTCTTACCTAATCCCTTCCCTCTATATTCACATTTCACAACTAAATTTACTATGTTCGCGACCATGATTCCATCAGAAATGACTCTAACCATGGCAATCATCTCTTCTTCATCCCAGATTGTGAATGCCCATGTTGAATTTTCAAATGCTATCGTGAATTTTTCAATTTGCCAAGAAGGGATATTATCATTGCTCCAACCGGCATCTTCAAATAAAGTCTTAATTGCATATGCAGGTACACCATTCGTTCCCTCACGAATAATAAGTCCATTATGATAAATGTACATGTAATCCCCCCCTTTATTTTTATATACCATTCTTCAAAAAATGCAATTAACCTTTTTTCATCCAACGCGCCTAATGGAATAAACGAGAACATCCATCCCATGAAATGAAGTTGTTTTCTCATAACTAAGCCCCGTTTTTCTAGCAACAAAGATTGAGGCGGGGTGGTCCGGATTAATAAGAGAAATCAATTTATTCATTCGTAACGCTTGGAAGCCATAGTCTCGAAATGCTGCCGCTGCTTCTCTCGCATAGCCTTTTCCCCAATACTGAGGTAATAACCAATAACCAATTTCAATTTCCTCTTTTCCATCTATCTGCTGCTTTACTAATCCTGCATGACCAATCCGTATCCCCGTTTCCTTTTCAATTAATACAAATAAACCGAGGCCGTTTTTATAGCTAGGAATTACCCACTCTTCCAAACTTTTTTTACATTGCATATATGTTTTTAAATTCCCATTTCCAATATAGCGCATTACTTTTTCGTTTCCCCATAGTGAAGCGTAGAACTGTAAATCATCCATTGTATATTTACGAATTTGTAAACGGTCTGTATGAAACATTCCTTCACTCCTTTCTACTAATTTCTTCTTAATTTCACAATCATATTTTGTATGCACAATAAGTGTTACCATTTATTATAAATGAATCAACCACATAACACAGAATATTCAATCTTATAGAAACAAAAAAAGCAGTAGACAAATATTGTCCACTGCATCCATATCATAACTAGCATAAAGAAAACTACAATTGAGGGGGGTGTAGGATTTTCAAATATACTAGATACTTATCCCGTTCTAACGGGCGGTAAACTTTCCAATTGTTTCAAGTGAAAAGTTTACCGCACATAAGAACTTCCTTCGTTCATTAAGATAGTATTGCTAAATAATCATATACACGCTTAGATTTCTCTCCACCCATTCGTGCATGTTGAAGAAGAGAAATACCATGAGGACCAGATGCGCGCAATGCTTCTGGTTGAGCTACTAAAATAGCTTGTACAACTTCTAATTCACCAAGCATAGCTGCTGCAAAAATATCCATCCGAGCACCCTTTTCTAGTAAATAAAGAGCAATATCTTTACGACCTACATGTGCCGATGCGCCTAACGCACTTTCCCAATCTGATCCACCCCAATTATAAGAGGCGTGAAGTAAGCTTGGTGATTCAACCAATAGCTCTTGTACTTTCTCTAAATCCCCGTGAGCTGCCATAACAAATTCTCTTACTAATTCAATGGTAATACGCTCTTCTGTTTGCATCGCTCTTCTCCCCTTTTAGAAATTCGTTTCGGTGTAAAAAAAGGCTTGTCACTTCCCTGAAAAATATCTACATCTATGCCAAATACATGTTGAAACATTTCATGGCATAGTACTTCTTCTGGTATACCATCATACTGAATTTTTCCTCGCTTTAATACAAGTAAACGATCGCTATATTGAGCAGCTTGGTTAATGTCATGTAAAACCATTATAATTGTCATTCCAAACTCCTCATTTAATCGTTTCACAAGTTCCATTACTTCCAACTGGTGAACGATATCTAAAAAGGTTGTTGGTTCATCCAATAATAAGACATTTGTACGTTGCGCTAGCGTCATCGCAATCCAAGCACGTTGCCGTTCCCCTCCTGATAAAGAATGTAAAAGACGATATTCATACCCTTCAAGATTTGTAACAGACAATGCCCAATCAACAATTTCTTCATCTTCTTTATTTAAGTGGCTACTCCATGATTTATGTGGACCTCTTCCGAACTCAATTAGTTCTTTCACTGTTAAATCTAATTGATGATCATGCATTTGTGGTAACATTGCTAATTGCTTCGCTACATCAGCACTCTTCATCATATGAATATTTTTCCCATCTAAAATGATGTCCCCTTCGCTTTGTTTCAGTAGCCTTGCTATTAAACGAAGCAAAGTAGATTTTCCCGATCCATTCGGACCAATTAAACTAACGATTTCTCCAGCCTTAATATGTACATTCATATTTTGCATTTGAAATCTTTCAGAGTGTGCGTAAAACACTTTGTTAACGGAAATCACTTTGTTTTCCTCCTCTATGAATTAAATATAAGAAGAACGGACCACCTAAGAAGGACAGTAAAATACCAACAGGCAATTCGATTGGGTCAAACCAACTTCGAGCTATTGCATCCGCAAAAACAAGTAATACCCCGCCGCCAAGGCATGATAAAGGTAGCAAATATCTATAATCATTTCCAACTAATAAACGTAGCATATGTGGTACGACAAGACCGACAAATCCAATAAGACCAGACACACTTACTGCAATTCCAGCTAATAATGTACTTACTACGATTAAATAAAACCGACTTTTTTCCACGTTATGTCCTAATAACTTTGCCATTTCATCTCCAAGCATTAACACTCGAATATGCTTAATACCAAAGAAAGCTAATATAATGGCGAATATTGCATAATAAATAATCATATTTAAATGTGCCCAACTTACACCACCAATACCACCCGCTAGCCACGGTAACACCGATTGTACTTTGTCACTATGTAATAACATTAATGCTGACGTTGCTGCACCAATTAATGCATTGATCGACACCCCTACTAAGATGATTCTTGAAGGTGGTGCCCCTTTTTGCCATGATAAAGCATAAATAACCATCGCTGTTATGAAAGCTCCTAAAAACGCCCCTAGTGGTAAAAAAGCTAGATGCTGTGGGAATAAAATCATGATGACAATTGCTACAAGGCCTGCCCCAGATGAAACTCCGATAATACCAGGATCTGCAAGAGGGTTTCTCATAACTCCTTGTAGCAGTGTACCAGATGCAGCTAAACATGTTCCTACTATAAACCCAATGAGCACTCTCGGTATGCGAAGATCCCATACAATTCGATGAACTGTCGAACCTTCATCTTGTATACCCGTTAGAATATCTCGTACAGAAAAGGATAAACTTCCTGCGAAAAGACCGTAAAAGAGACCTAGGATTGTTAATACAACTAAAGTAACTGCTATTATCCATCTTTTTTTCGCAAAAGGATGTTCCTTTTCTCTTACTACTTCACTACTTTCCATAGTATCATTTCCTTACATCTTGTATACTTTTATACATAAAGTCCATTGCTTCTGTAACTTTTGTACCAGGATTAGATCCAAATAAATCAGGTGGCAAAATAACTACGCGGTTTTGTTTTACTGCCTCTAAATTTTTCCACGCTTCATTTTTCATCATTTCGCCTTCGAATGCTTTTTTCACACTTTTTGGATCTCCGTGTGTAATTAAATAAATCACATCTGGATTCGCCTCAATAATACGTTCTACACTTAGCTGTGCATATTGCGGATATTCTTTCGTTTCTGGAAAATCAGAAGCAATATTTTTTCCGCCTGTTTTTTCTAAAATATCACCTGATAAAGATGTTGGTAATGCCGCTAAATAAGTTCCTGGTGCGCCATACACTAGCAATGCTTTCACATCGCTCTTTTTCTCATATTTCTTCATTTGATCATTCATTTTTTGATTAATTTCTTTTGCTTTATCTTCTTTCTTCATTACCGTTCCATATAATTCAATATTTTTTTGAATATCTTGTACAGAATTCGCAGAAGAAATGATAACTTGCGTTCCTTGTCCTTCAACCGTTGGCACATTCTTTTGGAATCCATTGTTAGCAACAAGTACATCGGGCTTTAAACTAGCAATTTGCTCAAAATTCGGTTGATGTGCATTCCCAATTACTTGTGCTTTCTTTAGCTCATCCGGAAGAGTTAATTTCGTATCCGGGCGACCTACTATTTTTCCACCTAAAGCATGAATAATATCCATGTCCCCCATACTTAATGTTGCAAAACTTTCTGGCACTTTATCGAATGTTACCTTTCTTCCTGATAGGTCGGTAATTTCGATTTTCTCTTTTCCTTTTTCTGTTTTGGTTGCAGACGCTTTTTCGTCCCCTTTGGCACTGCAACCTATTAACAAGAAAAAAATAGATAAAATCGCTGTAAATAGCGTAATAGATTTTTTCATTCCTTCACCTCTAATTGATAATGATAATCATTAACTACTATTCTACTTTAATTGATAAGGATTATCATTGTCAACACGAAAGGCATATATTTTCCTACAAAAAAACAAAAAGCGCGACAAAAAGATTTTTTCTTTTCGCTGCGCTCTAGTTAACAATATTATTCACATTCATTTTCCTCTAGCTGGTCACGCATCACTTTCACACGCTGAAAGAAAAAGAACGATAAGCTTAAAAATATAACGATGCTCCCCATCATAACAAAAAATTGGATTGTCTCTTTTGCTCCACTCGGAATCAATAAGCCAACCATTAACAATGTACTTACAGCGAGAAGCATTTGTCCAAACCGAGTATAATCTTCTATTTTTCCTTTTAATTCTTTCATTATATTCTCACTCCTCCATTTCACTGTATCATATTCTATGAAACTGAAAGACCAGTAAATACAGCCATTCTGGGAGATGTTTTCCAATAAAAAAAGAGCCGCTTTTACTGCGGCTCTTTTTTTATCATTATTCACCTTTATATGCTTCCATATAAATTTCTTTCAGCTCTGAAATAAGCGGTAACTTTGGATTAGCAGTTGTACATTGATCTTCAAAAGCTCTTTCTGCTAATACTCCAACAACCTCTTCAAATTGCTCTTTATCGACTCCTTGTCCCGCAATACTCATATTAATATTTAAGCTTTTTCCAAGCTCAATAATTGCTCGGACGAGTGATTCCACCCCTTCTGCTGCCGAACTTGCTGGAAGCCCGAGCATTCTCGCTATATGTGCATATCTTTCATCTGCCACAAAGTGCTCATATTTTGGGAACAATGCGTGTTTTCTTGGCTTAATAGCATTATAGCGGACTACGTGCGGCATTAGAATGGCATTTGCGCGTCCGTGCGGAATATGGAATTCTGGTCCAATCTTATGTGCTAAGCTGTGATTAATACCGAGGAAAGCATTTGCAAATGCCATCCCTGCAATTGCAGAAGCGTTATGCATTTTTTCTCTTGCTTCTTCATCATTTCCATCTTTATATGCTCTCGGTAAATATTTGAATACGAGATCAATAGCTTTTAATGCTAATCCATCTGTATAGTCATTTGCCATAACAGACACATACGCCTCAATTGCATGTGTTAAAACATCCATACCAGTATCTGCTGTTACATGTGGTGGTACTGTCATTACAAATTGTGGATCAACAATTGCTACATCTGGTGTTAATTCATAATCTGCGAGCGGATACTTTATATTATTTTTCTTATCTGTAATAACCGCAAATGGTGTCACTTCTGATCCCGTTCCTGATGTCGTTGGAATCGCAACAAACCGCGCCTTATTTCCTAATTCTGGATATTTACATGTGCGTTTTCTTATATCTAAAAATTTCTGTTTAATACCATAGAATGTCGTTTCTGGATGCTCATAGAATAACCACATTCCTTTTGCTGCATCCATAGCTGAACCACCACCAAGTGCGATAATTACATCTGGCTTAAAGCTTTTCATCATTTCCGCACCTTTGAAAACAGTTTCATCTGATGGATCTGGTTCGACCTCAAAGAAAACTTCAACTTTCACATCATTTGCATTCTTGTTTAAATAGTGCGCGACTGTATCGACATAGCCATGTTCAACCATTCCGGGGTCCGTTACAATAAATGCACGTGAAATGTTAGGCATATTTGCTAAATAAGCTGTAGCATGTTTTTCAAAATAAATTTTTGGTGGCAGTTTGAACCACTGCATATTCTTTTTTCTATTTGCCAGCCTTTTTATATTTAATAAATGAGTCGCTGTTACATTTTGGGAAACTGAATTCTTTCCGTATGAACCACAACCAAGTGTAAGTGATGGAATAAATCCATTATATATATCCCCTATTCCACCTTGTGATGAAGGTGCATTTACAATGAGACGGCAAGCTTTCATACGTAACCCAAATTGCTTTTGCACATCTTTATTTGTAGAATGGATAACTGCTGAATGTCCTAAACCACCGAGGTTCAACATTTCTTCGCAATATGTAAATCCTTCTTCTAATGAATTTGCCTTCACACAAGCTAATACTGGACTCAGTTTCTCACGGGATAACGGATATGCTGCTCCGATACCTTGAATTTCAGCTACAAGCATTTTTGTATGTTCAGGAACAGTGATCCCAACTAAATCGGCAATATACTGTGCTGATTTCCCTACAACATCACTATTTACTGCACATGTATTTTCATTTATAACGAGCTTTTCTAATTTTTTTCTTTCTTCTTCTGTTACAAAGTAACAACTGTTTTCAATCATTTCTGTTTTAACATCATCATAAATTTCTTTATCAACAATGATTGCTTGTTCCGATGCACAAATCATACCGTTATCAAATGTTTTTGATAAAATTAAATCATTAACAGCTCGTTTTACATGTGCTGATTTTTCTATATAACACGGTACATTACCAGGACCAACGCCTAACGCTGGTTTTCCAGTAGAGTAAGCTGATTTCACCATACCAGCGCCTCCAGTTGCTAGAACGAGTGCTACACCATCATGGTTCATCAATTGTTTCGTCGCTTCAACAGACGGTCTTTCAATCCATTGAATACAGTGTTTTGGTGCACCAGCTTTCATCGCTGCATCATATACGGTTTTCGCTGCTGCCACAGAACATTTTTGTGCGGAAGGATGGAATGCGAAAATAATTGGATTTCTTGTTTTTATCGCAATTAACGCTTTAAACATTGTTGTCGACGTTGGATTCGTTACTGGTGTTACTCCAGCTACTACACCGACAGGTTCCGCGATTTCTATTATTTCTTCATGAGGATCTTCGTGAATAATCCCTACCGTTTTATCTTGCTTTATACTATGCCAAATATATTCAGTGGCAAAAATATTTTTAATGCATTTGTCTTCATATACACCACGGCCAGTTTCTTCAACTGCCAATTTCGCTAGCGGCATATGTTGATCAACACCTGCTAATGCCATTTCATGAACAATGTTGTCAATTTCCTCTTGTGTAAAACTTTCTAATGCTTGTAAAGCTTGTTGACCATTATTTACTAGCGTATCAATCATCTTTTTTACTTCCTGCATTTCATTTACAACTCTCTCTTTGACTAACATGTGAATTTCCTCCTATTCTACTATTACGGTCCTTATATGTCCCTGTAGGTCAAAATAAGTCCCAATTAACACAAAAAAATAGAGATGCTTTCCTACATGAATTTCATTGTTTGTGAAAAATTTCACAAATTTGTTCGTGAGTAACGTTTCCTGAATTCAATATACATGAAATCATTTCGTTTGTGTATGTCTATTTTGTGAAATGTTTCACAAAAGACGTAATAAAAAAACGCACTGCTAATATAGAGCAGTGCATTTTTTATTATGCTAGCGCTTGTGCTAAATCTTCAATTAAATCTTCACCATCTTCAATACCGACAGAAATACGAATTAATGTATCTGTAATTCCTAATTCTTTGCGGCGATCAGCTGGGATTGATGCATGTGTCATTTGAGATGGAATAGAAATTAAACTTTCTACCGCTCCTAAGCTTTCAGCAAGTGTAAAGTATTGTAGTTTCTCAAGTACTTTATTTAATGTTTCTTCACTATCTACATCAAATGAGATAATAGCACCAAACCCGTTTGCTTGTTCTGTTGCTAATTCGTGATTTTGATGTGATTCAAGACCTGGGTAATATACTTTATTTACTTTTGGATGATTATTTAAGAACTCAGCAATAGCACGTGAATTCGTTTCATGTTCTTCCATACGAATTCCTAATGTTTTTAAACCGCGAAGTAGTAAGAAGCTATCTTGTGGCCCAAGAATACCTCCTGTTGAGTTTTGTACAAAGTGAAGATCTTCTGCTAGTTGTGGGCTATTTACAACTACTAAACCTGCAACTACATCACTATGACCTCCTAAATATTTCGTTGCACTATGAAGCACAATATCTGCTCCTAAAGAAATCGGCGACTGCCAATATGGCGTCATGAATGTGTTATCAATAATTGTTAATAGGTCTTTCTCTTTAGCAAGAGTAGATATTTTCTTAATATCAGTAATTTTTAATAGTGGGTTCGTTGGTGTTTCCACATAAATTGCTTTCGTATTTGGACGAATCGCTTCTTCAACTTCCTCTAAGTTTGTTGTATCTACAAATGTATGCTCAATACCGAAACGGTTTAATACTTTCGTAATAACGCGGTATGTTCCGCCATAAACATCATCTGTTAAAATAACGTGGTCACCTTTTGAGAACAACATAATTGTCGCTGTAATAGCAGCCATTCCTGAACCAAATGCAAATCCAGCATGCCCATTTTCTAATACAGCAATCATTTCTTCTAAAGCTGCACGTGTTGGGTTACCTGTACGTGAATATTCATATCCTTGATGCTTACCAACTGCTTCTTGTTTGTACGTACTTGTTTGATAAATCGGTACGTTTACAGATCCAGTTGAAGGTTCTCCTATGCGAATACCATGAATTAACTTTGTCTTTGCTCTCATTTTTTATTCCCATCCTTTGTATATGTCTTTACTTAAATAGCGCTCACTGCTATCAGGAAAAATCGTTACAATATTTGTACCTGGTGCTGCCTTCTCGGCCTCAAGTAAGCTCGCATGAAATGCTGCTCCTGAAGAGCTCCCAACGAGAAGTCCTTCTTTTTGCGCTAATTCTTTCACTCGTAAAAATGCATTTCGATCAGAAATCGTATGAATTTCATCAAAATAAGATGTCTTCAAAAATGGCGGGATAAATTCCAGTCCAATTCCTTCGGTCTCATGTGAACCAGCCTTACCACCATTTAAAATAGATCCTTCTGGCTCTACGATAACTGTTTTAATATCTATATTTTTTTCTTTCAAATAAGATGCAGTCCCCATAAACGTACCGCCAGTTCCTGCTCCAGCAACAAATATGTTAATCTCTCCATTCAATGCGTCCCACAGTTCAGGTCCTAGTGTTTTAAAATATGCACGAGGATTTGCCTCATTTGCGAACTGACTTGGAGAGTATGAATTCGGTAGTTCATTTACTAACTCTTTTGCTTTAGCAATTGCACCGGTCATTCCTTGCTCAGTCGGTGTATGCACGACCGTTGCACCTAGTGCTTTCATTAATTCTTGTTTTTCAATACTAAATTTCTCTGGTACACAAACAATAACACGTAAATCATGTTCTAATGCTGCAAGTGCCAGTCCAATACCAGTATTCCCAGCAGTCGGTTCAATAATTGTTCCACCCTGGGTCACAAGCCCTTTTTCTAGCGCATCTTCGATTAATTCTCTTCCTAAACGATCCTTAACGCTTCCGCCTGGGTTATAAAATTCAAGCTTTGCAAATAAACGGACTCCTTTCGGAAGTGAAAAACGAGTAATTTCTACAATTGGTGTATGACCAATTAACTCATGAACTCCACGATATACATTCATCGTGTTCTCCCCCTTGTTTGCCAATAAAGAAAAGGCAACTGTATGTATTTTCTTTATATGAGACAGTTGCCTTTTTGTTACATTACTTTAACTCTTCTAACACTTTTACGATAAAGTTTGTAGAATGAAGAGCTGCTTGATCTAAAAACTGATCAAATGAAACATTTGACTCTTTACCAGCAATATCAGA
Organism: Bacillus sp. B2-WWTP-C-10-Post-4; assembly: GCF_009183805.1. Taxonomy (NCBI): domain Bacteria; kingdom Bacillati; phylum Bacillota; class Bacilli; order Caryophanales; family Bacillaceae; genus Bacillus; species Bacillus sp. B2-WWTP-C-10-Post-4. Next base: position 74,694 of record NZ_WEII01000003.1, read on the forward strand.
AAGTGCGCGAATGATAACAAACGGAATTTCATATTGGTGGCATACTTGTGCAACAGCTGCTGCTTCCATTTCTACCGCATAAAGATTTTCAAATTTATCACGGATGGCTGCAACGCGGTTCGGATCACTCATAAATGAATCACCTGTTGCAATCATACCTTTTACAACTTGAATATTTTCTTCAGCCTGCATACATTTCTCAGCTAATGCAACTAACGCCTCATCAGCTTTAAATCCAGGCGGCATTCCTGGTACTTGACCATATTCATAGTTAAATGCTGTTACATCTACGTCATGGTGACGAACTTCAGTGGAAATAACTACATCACCAACGTTTAGAGAATGATGGAATCCACCAGCTGAACCAGTATTAATTACTTTTTCAGGCTTATATTTTTCTAATAAAATTGTCGTTGACATCGCTGCGTTTACTTTACCAATACCAGACTTTAACAAGATTACTTCATGCCCTGCTAATAGCCCTTTCGTAAATTCACAACCTGCAACCGTTTCTGTCTCTGCTTGTTCTAATTTGTCACGTAAAATACGTACTTCTTCTTCCATTGCTCCAATTACAGCAATTCTCAATCTAATCCCTCTTTCTATTGCTTAGTTGCCTCCATTACCCAAACGAAATGATTTAATCTCGTGAACGTTACATGGAAGCCATTGTTTTCAAAAATAGTCTGCATAACTGGAATACGTGTATAGTATTCCGTTTGCAAATCGTTTGCTAACTGGTGGAAACCTCTTTGTTTTGCTGTTTCAACAGTTTTATCATATGCATCTTGATCTGCAAATATCGTATCAGCAAACACTATTTTACCACCTTTGTTTAGCAATTGACTATACTTCGCAATCGCTACATTTTTTTCATCATCTGTTAAATGATGAAATGCATAGGTGCTTACAATGGTATCAATTGAATTTGGAACTTCAAACGAAAGAAAATCACCGTCTGTAATTGAAAATTCTTTTGGCAATTTCTCTTTTGCAATCATGCGCATTTCACGCGACGGTTCTATACCGTAAACTGTGCGGCCAGCAAGTAATAATTTATTTGTTAAATTACCTGTACCGACACCAAATTCTAATACATTACCAAATGACTTGTTAACTACATCCTCTAGAATGTCCTCATAATGGGCGAAAACTTCTTTATATTGTATATCTTCGCCTTGTACAAATGAGTCGTACGTATGAGCCCACTCATCAAATAAACCATTAAATTCTGTACCCATAAAAATTCCCCTTTTTCTTATCGGTTTTATCAGTATGATATTCCCTCTTTCTAAAAATGTCAATTGAAATGTACATGGTATTTCCTTCTTTTCTTTGTTACACTATAGTTGATTACATAGGAGAGGGGCCGTCTTCATGTCATTTACCTTTGAAATGTTAGAAGATAAAGTAGAGTTTTTTGAAGCGGGAGACTTAGCTTCTTTAGAACGAAAAATTAGTGAACAAATTGATAATAATAAAGCACTTATGCTTGAAGTTCATCACATCTCACATCAAATGGTTATGGATCCTGAAAGCAAAAGACCGTATTATAGCGCGGTTGTTCATTTTAAATTAAAGAAATTGCGTTAACAAAAAAGAGAAGCTCCTAAGGAGCCTCTCTTTTTTAGTTTAGAGTTTGAACAAGTACTGGTTTCCAGCCCTCATTGTCTACCCAATCAATATTTACATAATATCTTTTCCCACTTTGCTTATCTTGAACATCACCATAAGCTTTGCTCTTTCCAGTTTTGTCTCTTCCAACAAAATGGAATACTAATTGCTCTTTCGGTACTTCAACACCTGCAGCAATTGCACTTTGCATCTCATTCCAATCTGATGAACCCTGTTTAAACGTCATCGCTGGTGATGAACCTTGTTCTGTTCCTACAGCTTTCCAAGAAGGGTTTGTATACGCCTCTTTTGCCTTAGATACAGTTTTCTCAGCTGATACTTTCTCGTTAGCTTTCGCTTCTTCTTCAGCTTTTTTCTGTTCTTCTTCAGCCTTTAGCTTCTCTTCTTCAGCTTTTTTCTTAGCTTCTGCTTGCTCTTGTTCTTTTTCTTTTTTCTTAGCAGATTCTTTATCTTCTGATTTTCCAGCTTTCTCATTCTTTGTTGTTTGTTGAGAGACTTTCTTATCAGTAGAAGATGCTTGCTCTTTCGTACTAGGAACGAACAATTGATATGCTACAATAGCTACTAATAGTAATACAATAGCGATTGCAATATTTAAAACACCGTTTTGACGACGTTTTTGTTGTTTCTGTTGGAATCTTGATCCTCCTGCCATTCTCCAAACCTCCATGCAGTTTTTCCTAATTGCTATTGTAACATTAAATCTAGAAAGGTTGAACATTTACAATGATATTTTCATGAAATGAAGACATTTCACTATAAATTGCAAGATTACTTTTCATTCTCCAATTGATAGATTGCTCCTACCATATCTTTAAAAATAGGTGTAACTTTATTCACTTTGCTATCAGTCTCTAGATCAACAACAACTAAAGCATATCTTGGATTCTCATACGGAAAATAACCTGCAAACCAGCGATTCACCCTCGTCCCTTTCCCTGTTTGCGCTGTCCCAGATTTTCCAGCGACACTTAGTGGCAACGAACGGAATGCCGTTCCTGTTCCTTTCTCCCTTGTTACAACGCCTCTTAATAACTCTTGTAATGTTTTCACTGTTTCATACGAAAGCTGTTTTCCATTTAACGTATGGCTCTCAAATGTAAAAAAATCCGCTCCATTTTTATATACTATTTTTTCAACTGCTTTCACTTCCATCTTTTCTCCATTCCTCGCAATCGTCGCCATCATATTTGCAATTGCTAGAGGTGATATACGTACATCTTTCTGTCCAATTGCTGTTTGTTCTACCGCTTTTTTACTATTTTTATTTTCTTCATTCCCCCAAATAGTAGTACCCTTTTCTTCTGGCATTTGCTCAAAATGAGGTGTATGAAATACAGAACCTTTCCATCCAACCTTTTCATTTGCTCCTAAAGCTGCTACGTATGTTTCTAGCACCGTCTTATCCTTTTGTAATAGCTCGTTACCTAACTCGGAAAATGTCCTGTTACAGCTCCTAGCAAAGCTCTCTTTAAAGTTAAGTGTACCCATCCTAACTTGCGGGTCGTTTTCACCATATAAATCTTTATTACAGTTAAATGTCCGATTAAACAAATTTACTTTTTGATCAATGACTGCAGCTGCAACTACTGTTTTAAAAACAGAGCCTGGAAAATGTGGCGTTAACATTTGATTTTCAAGTGTAGTTTTATATAAATTCTCATCCCTTACTTGTAAAGACGGCTTACTAGCCATCGCTAATATTTCATTTGTCTTTACATCAAGTAATACTAGTCCCCCCTTCTTTATTTCATTCGCTTCAATCACTTCTTCTGCTTTTTGCTGCAACTCTTTATGTAAAGTAGTTTGAATCCTAACTGGATAAAATGGATTTCCTGGTGAAGTGTATTTCGCTTGCTTTCCGAAAATTGGTTCTCCTTGCCTATCTACTTGATATAATACTTTTGCCTCTCCATCAGTCAATAGAAATTCATCAAATGATTGCTGTAATCCTGAAATACCTATCGGCGTTTGTTTTGAGATTCTTTTCAATTCTCCATATCGCTTTTGAAACTCCCTTTCGTTCTCCCCTACATCACCAATTAAATGATTTATCTCTCCAGTTTGTTTTAATCGCACTTCAGCTGCTACAATACCTAATACATGTAATTCATTTACCTTCTCCATCTGTTCTCGTGTCACTCGAAATGGAGCAGTTTCTCCTTGTAGTGTAAATGCATTTTTATTATTTTTCATTTGTCTTCTAATCTCTTGTCTCGACACACCAATGATATGCGCGATTTTCTCTAACATGTCATTTTTTATTTGTAAAAATGGAAAAATAATTAAAACAGGATATTTTTCCTCACCTATTTTTTTACCATTACGATCTATAAACTGCCCACGTCCATCGTCTACTGTAATGGATTGTGTGCGTTGCGTAACACTTTTTTCAATTAAATTTATTTTGCGATCAGTAAATGATTCTGTATCTATAATTTGAATTTGGATTAAACGACAAAGCAATACAAACATAACGCACATAAAACAAATTAAAACAATTGTAATTCTCCGTTTTATTTTCATAAAAAACACCTCGTCTATTGTAGTTTAGACGAGGTACTATTTTATTTATACAATCTCCAAAACAAAAACAGATATTATATAAGGCTATTATTGTTTCTTTGGCTTCTCTAAAAATTTCATAAGAAGCGATCTAAATTCAGTTTCATTCACTCCAGTGTTTTTAGCAACTTCAATTACAGTGGTTGTTACATTAGCCGCTATTTTTAAATAATCCTTACTAAGATTATCCATTTCATTTCTTTTTTCTTTTGCATTCTCAACTGTTACAGAATCAATACAAGTAATCATCTTATCTACAATATGTAAATAATTATTTTGTGCATCTATTATTTTTTGAATATCATCTTTATTACTTACTTTCGATTGTTTTAAATATGTATATGCTTGATTCACTTCATCTTTTAAAATTTTATCATTATTCTTCGCCTGTTCTTGTAACATATTCTTCATATCATCTATTGTTTTTTGATCCATCGAATCTCGCAATAAATAATCTGGATTCCCAATTGCGTAATCATACTTAATCGTTACATCTTGAAATATTTTCATGACAATTGCTAATTGATACGCTACATCAAAATCATTAAATTCCTTTTTATCTTGTGGATTTTCTAAGGCTTTTGAACTCTCAGTTGCTTTAATATCCTTTTTTTCTTCTTGCTTTACTTTTTCTCCCTTTGATGATGTAGTTTCTTCATTCGTTCCGCATGCAGCAAGTCCTAATATAGAGATACTACAAACCAATCCTGTAAAGATTTTATGTTTCATAATTAGCCCCTTTTCCCTTTTAAAAACTATGGTCTCTAATTATGATATCAAAGCTTAAAATGTTTTTTTGACATTTTTTGTCGAATCACTCTAAGGTTTACACAAATTTTTCTATTCTACAGATAAAAAGAAACTTTAATTAGCCCTCACCAAGCGGGCGTTTACGAGCAGTCCGACGCCCACCTAACTTCTTTGCTTCCGCTGAATTTTGAGATGGTGGTCTTACTGTCTGGCAAATAGCGGGATAAAAAAAAGATTCTCCCGATAGGAGAATCTTTTTTTTATTTTACAGAGACAATCTCTACTTGCATTTCTCCGCCTGGTGTTTGGATTGTTACTTTCTCACCAATTTGCTTACCTAATAAGCTTTTTGCGATTGGAGAATCGTTAGAAATTCTTCCTTCGAATGGATCAGCTTCCGCGCTACCTACGATTGTATACGCTTCTTCATCTCCGTTTGGTAATTCTTTAAATGTTACTGTTTTACCTAATGTAACAACAGTAGATACTTCGCCAGTATCTTTAATGATAACTGCGTTACGAATCATATTTTCTAATTGTGTAATACGTCCTTCTACGAACGCTTGCTCATCTTTCGCTGCATCGTACTCAGAGTTCTCAGAAAGATCCCCGAAGCTACGTGCGATTTTAATACGTTCTACTACTTCTTTACGTCTTACTGTTTTTAATTGCTCAAGTTCGTTCTCTAGTTTTTGCTTACCCTCTTGCGTCATAGGGTATGTTTTTTCTGTTGACATATTTTCCACTCCTTTTATATACCAATCCCCCGAAAAAAAAGAGGAGTTCCATATGAAAACTCCTCCGCTTCCATTGTTAGCGGAGGTTTCTAGTACCCTTGCACTAGCGGAGTTGTCACATACAACCCCGTATTTCCAATTCTTCTTTATATAAAGAAGATATGTATGGAAAGTTGATATAAATATGCCCTCACCTATATATAGATGAGGTTGCATGTTTCATTGTATTCGATAAGAAGGGAAAAAATCCCTTCCTACCGTATATCTTTTACTATGCTATTACAAATTTACTTTTTGTTCAAGAATTGTTGCAATTTTTGTCACCATAATATCAATTGCAACGTGGTTTTGTCCACCTTCAGGGATAATAATATCCGCAAATTTCTTAGAAGGCTCAATAAATTGATTGTGCATTGGACGTACAACATTTACGTACTGATCGATAACAGAATCCATCGTACGACCGCGCTCTTTAATATCACGTTGCATGCGGCGCAGAATACGAAGGTCAGCATCCGTATCAACGAATAATTTAATGTCCATTAACTCGCAAAGACGTGGGTCTTCTAAAATAAGAATTCCTTCTAAAATAATTACATCTTTCGGCTCAACCGGAATAATTTCTTCTGAACGCGTATGCAATGTATAGTCATATACAGGCTTATCAATTTGCTCATATGCAAGCAACTGCTGCAAATGTTCAATTAACAGATCATTATCAAACGCAAGCGGATGATCATAATTTGTTTTTAAACGCTCTTCCATTGGTAAATGGCTTTGATCTTTGTAATAATAATCTTGCTCTAAGATTAAAATAGAATGACCTTTAAAATGGTCAAAAATCGCTTTCGTTACACTCGTTTTACCTGATCCCGAACCACCAGCAATTCCAATTACAACAGGCTTATTCGTCCCCATTCGACTATCACTCTTTCTTATTGAAGTATGCTTTTGCGCATCATATTATTCACATACACTCGTTGATCCACTTTGAATTTCACGATTTGCAACGGATGTCTCGCTGCATCTAATTCGTTTCCATCCTCATCCCAAATTTTCTCCACCGTTTGCGTAAAGTTTTCTATTTCTGGTCCAAAGAACTCCACTTCATGTCCTGGTTTGAAATGATTACGTTGCTCAATCGTTACGATGCCCGTTTCTTCATTATAATCTAACACTAAACCAGCAAAATCATACGTTGTTTTCTTACTATGATTTCCAAACATTTGCTCTTGATGTCCTGGAACCCCTTCAAAGAATGCAGGAGCTGTATCACGATTTGCACATTTATCAAGCTCATCTAACCATTCTTGTTTAAACTCAAAGTTATCTGGATCCGCACAATACGCATCAATTACTTTACGATATACAGTTGCTACAGTCGCTACGTAATGGATTGATTTCATACGTCCTTCTACCTTTAAGCTATCGATTCCGATTTCAATCATTTTTGGAATTGATAAAATTAAATTTAAATCTTTTGGACTCATCGCAAAGTGAGCATCTCCTTCTTGGAATAGAGGAAGCTCTTTTGCATCTTTATGTTGTGATACTGTTTGAACTAAATCATAATCCCAGCGGCAAGATTGGCAACAACCACCACGATTAGAATCACGTGCTGTCATATGGTTACTTAATGTACATCTTCCTGAATATGCGATACACATTGCACCATGGACGAACGCTTCAATTTCAATATCCACTTTTTCTTTAATTTCTTTCATTTCTTCATAGCTTGCTTCACGAGCTAATACAAGACGATGTAAACCTTCTTCTTTCCAATACTGTGCTGCTTTCCAGTTGGATAGTGATTGCTGTGTGCTTAAATGCACCTCAACAGAAGGCGCTACGCGTTTACAAGTCTCAATGATAAGCGGATCAGCAACGATAATTCCCGTTACGCCAGCTTTTTCAATCCCTTTTAAATATTCCTCTAGCCCGTCCATATTTTCATTATGTGCAAAGATATTTGTTGTTACGTATATTTTTGCTCCATACTTCTTTGCAAACTCAACGCCTTCTGCCATTTCTTCTAGCGTAAAGTTACCTGCATTCGAACGAAGACCAAATTCTTGTCCACCTAAATATACAGCATCTGCCCCGTAATGGATAGCTACTTTTAATTTTTCTAAGTTACCCGCAGGGATTAACAGTTCAGGTTTCTTCACAATAACACGTTTGCCATCGATCACTCGTGAAATTTCTTGTACAGTCATTTCCTACACCCTCCTCGTTTAGTAAACCGTTTCTTTAAAGAAGAATCCTGTATCTAACGGACGATTTACTGGTTGCATTTCTTCTATTTCTTTATATAGATCATCTTTCACGTCATAATATGCATCACGATCTTCTACGCATAAATCAATCGCTTGACGATATTTCTTCGTTACTTCAATAATGTATTCAGAGCTTTTTAGTACACCGTCGATTTTTAAGCTATCAACTTCAGCATCGATTAGTTCCTCTAATTCATCGATGAAACAAATGTCGTTCGGACTCATAATGTGAGTACCATTTTCATCTTCATAAATTGGATATTTATTGTTACGCTCTGGGTCATATAAGAACATATTCTCTTCATATTTTTTCTTTTCAATGTCAAGATTACGTCCTTGATACTCAAAGTAGTTTCCTACTAATGAACGCTTCGATTGGAACATACAAGTCATACCGTGAATTTGTACTTCCAGTTCCACTTCAGCATTTTCTTTTAAATCAACAATTTCATCTAAGCTAAGCTCACGAGCTAATACAGCACGCTTTGATCCTCTTTGTCCCCAGTAATTACAAGTGAACCAGTTTGTTGCTGTCGTTTCTGTATTCCAGTGCAACTGCATATTTGGTGCTACTTCACGAACAGCCATTAATACCGCTGGATCTCCGAAAACAATTGCATCTACATTTACTTCGTTTAAAAATGAAACGTAATCTGTTAATTCTTCTACTTTATCGTTGTGGAACATAGCGTTCATGGCTACGTATACTTTCACACCATTTTCATGTGCAATCTTCACAGCTTGTTTTACATCTTCACGTGAAAACTCCCCTGCTAAACGTAAACCAAACTTTTGCTCACCGATCATTACCGCATCTGCTCCTGCTTTCGCAAGTTGTTCGATATCCGCCACCGCTCTTGGCGTTACTAACAATTCAGGTTTCTTCATACCTTGGTCACCCTCTCTTTTTACTAACAGCTACTCCATCACCAATTGGGAAAATCGTTGTATCATATCCTTCATGGTTCATAAGCCACTCATTGTACGTCTTAATACGACGGATTAAACCACGTGTACGTCTGTTTTCAATTTTCTCTTTTGTCGTTACAAGACCGTGGTACATAACATTATCTGAAATAATTACGCCACCAGGATTTAATAACGGTTCATATAAGTCAAAAAAGCGACGATACTGTCCTTTTGCTGCATCAATAAAAATAACGTCAAATGTCCCGTGTTCTTTTACTTGTTCACCTGTCTCTAACGCATCACCGTAAATAACTGAAATACGATCTGTTACTGGGGAACGTTCTATATATTCAAGTGCTTTTTCATATCGCTCACGATTGCGCTCAATTGTCACAATACGTGAATTTGGAATAGCTTGCATCATACGAATACTAGAATAACCGATTGCTGTTCCAAGTTCTAAAATGCTTTTCGGTCCAATTAAACGTAAAAATTGCAGCATAAATTCCATTCCAAGTCGATCCATAATCGGCACATGATTTTCTGTTGCATATTCTTCCATTTCAAGAATTAATTTATCTTTCGGATCAATAAATGATAATAGGTACTCGTTAACTGCATCCTCCATAAATGGTCCTCCTTATTTACATGGAGAAGTGCCTCTATGACGTCTTTTCACACATAGAATGCAATAAAAATACAAGCCAGCTTTATCCTTAGCTTGTACGTCCCGTTTTGATATTAAAAACGATTCTTCTGCCAGTTTTTAACCCGATATATTTTACCACAAAAAAGAGGGATGTGCGACTTTTTTCGCTATCCCTCCCCATTTCACTATTTTTTCGTAATGTATTTTTGCTTTAATGCATTATGCTCTTCTAATGTTTTCGCATAGTACACTTCACCACTTGGTGCAGCTAAGAAATAATAATAATCTGTTTGCGCAGGTTCTAACGCAGCTTCTACTGAATGTTTACCAGAGTTTGCGATTGGCCCTACCGGTAATCCTTTTACAACATACGTATTGTACGGTGAGTTGACCTTTAAATCTTCGTATAATACACGTTGTTTATGCTTTCCAAGTGCATATAATACCGTTGGATCCGTTTGAAGCGGCATACCTTTTGCTAAACGATTATAAAAGACACTAGAGATCTTTTGACGATCTGTAAAACCAGTTGCCTCTTCTTCAATAAGTGAAGATAATGTTAAAAGCTGATGAACATCCCAATTCTTCGCTTTCATTTTCGCCTCATTTTGAACAATGATTCCATTTGTTTTCTCAAGCATTGGAATTACAATTTCTTCTAACGTTGTATCTTTCTTATAAAACGAATACGTTGCAGGATATAAATAACCTTCTAATGGGTATTTAATATTACTATCAAAGATTTTATCCGTTAATAACTTCGGATACTTTTGCTGCATTTTTTGAATAAATGCTCTATCGTTTAATTGACGCGTAACATCATCTTTATTCCACTTTAGTTCTGTTGCAATCGTTTCTGCAATTTCAGTTACTTGCGCCCCTTCTTTAATCGTCACTTTATAAAGAGCTGGACGATGCACGTTGCCAGATGACATTTGTTCGATCACATCTTCAGCATTCATTGAAGGATTTAATAAATATGTACCTGCTTGTAAACTTTTCGATTTAGCCTTTGTATAAAAACTAAAAACTGTACCGTTTTTTACAGCGCCTTTTTCTTCTAAAATTTCTCCAATTTTACTTGTAGATGATCCTTTCGGAATTTCTACTTCAATCTCTTTTTTATTCCCGCTATCAACTGGTCCTAATGCGGATGAAATATACGCATAGACTGAACCACAAACTAAAAGCAGTGCAATAATCGAAAATAAAAAGATGCGTCTACGCTTCTTTTTCACTTGATTCTCTATCAAAACATTTCCTCCTTACTTAATTGTAGACCGTATGTACACCTTTCTATACAGCACGATGTAAAAACGCAACAAATTCACTTATCTTTTTTAATTGACACTTTATTTTTCTACAATCCGTCTCATTATACTACAAAGACTTACACAGTTTCGACAAAAAATCTTTCATTTTACATATAAATACAAAAAAAGATGGACTGTATGTCGTCCATCTTTTCAGTACTTATTATTCAGCTTCTTGCTCATCAGCAATAGTGTTAAACGTTTCTTGTACCATTTCCCACTCTTCTTCTGATTCGATTGGAAGTAAAACTCCGCCCTCTTCTTCATTTTGCTCATAAGCCATTGCATCATAAATTGGGTCTCCATCTTCATCTACTTCACCGATTGGAGAGAAGATTACGTATGATTTTTTACCAAATTTGTCAGCATCAAAAGTGAAAATAATTTCACATAAATGTTCGTTACCTTTTTCGTCTACAATTGTAATTTGACGTTCTTCCATTTTGGTCACCTCTTATTTTCTATCTAAAAATCCTTGTAAGATTACGACTGCAGCCATCTTATCGATTACTTGTTTTCGCTTCTTACGACTTACATCAGCTGAAATGAGTAGACGTTCCGCTGCCATTGTTGACAAACGCTCGTCCCACATTACAACGTCTAATTGTAACAGCTCTCGTAGGTTTTCTGCAAATTGTTGGCACGCTTCACCACGCGGGCCAATTGTACCATTCATATTTTTAGGTAAACCTACTACTATTTTGTCCACATTGTACTGCTTTACTAACTCAGAAATACGATCAAAACCAAAGTGACCTCGTTCTTCGTTAATCTTAATTGTTTCTAATCCTTGTGCTGTCCAGCCCATTTCGTCGCTAATTGCAACTCCGACTGTTTTTGTACCTACATCTAAACCTAATATCCGCATAAACTACTCCTCACGATGATGTTTCAAGTAAGACTTCACAAGCTCTTCAATTAACTCATCACGTTCAAGCTTGCGAATGATGCTACGTGCATCTTTATGGCGAGGTATGTATGCTGGGTCTCCACTTAATAAATAACCGACGATTTGGTTAATCGGATTATAGCCTTTTTCTTGAAGTGCATCATACACAGTTAAAAGTACATCATTTACATGGACACTCTGTTTTTCATCTTGAATGCTAAACTTCATTGTTTTATCAAAACCGTCCATTTCAAGCACCTCACTTATATAGTAAGTATAGGGAGAAGAACTTCTCCTCTCCCTACCATTGTACACTACTATCTCTTTATTTTGAAACAGATTTAACGTACTCTTGTACAAATGCTAAAGCTTCTTCGACTTGAGCTGGGTTTTTACCGCCTGCTTGTGCCATATCAGGACGGCCGCCACCGCCACCGCCGCAACGAGAAGCTACTTCTTTCACAAGTTTACCAGCATGGTAACCTTGGCTAATTAAGTCTTTCGTTACACCTGCTAGGATGTTTACTTTATCGTCATTAACAGACGCTAATACAACAACTGCTGACTCTAATTTATTTTTCAGATCATCCATCATCGTACGTAAGTTATTCATATCTGCAACATTTACTTTCGCTGCTAATACATTCACACCATCAACTGTCATTACAGAATCAGTTAAGTTTCCAGCTTCGATATTGCTTAATTTCGCAGCAAGAGATTCATTTTCTTTTTGCAGTTGTTTCACTTCAGCAAATAGACCATCAACTCTTGTTAAAATATCTTTCGGATTTGTTTTCATTTTTCCTGCTGCTTCTTTTAATAAACCTACTTGATCGTTCATTAATTCGTATGCAGACTTACCAGTTACTGCTTCAATACGACGAGTTCCTGCACCGATACCAGACTCAGCAACGATTTTGAAAATACCGATAGAAGCTGTGTTATCAACGTGACAACCGCCGCAAAGCTCTAAGCTGTAATCGCCAACTTGTACAACGCGTACAACATCACCGTATTTTTCACCGAATAATGCCATTGCACCCATTTCTTTCGCTTCTTCGATTGCTTTTTGAGAAATCTCAACATCAATACTTTCCCAAATTTTCTCGTTTACCATACGCTCAATTTTTTCTAATTCGTCAGCTTGTACTTGACCGAAGTGAGAGAAGTCAAAGCGTAGACGTTCAGAAGTTACAAGAGAACCTGCTTGGTTAACGTGTGTTCCAAGTACGTCTTTTAATGCTTGATGTAGTAAATGAGTTGCTGTGTGATTTTTTACAACGCTACTACGATTTTTCGTATCGATAATAGCTTTTACAGCCGCATCTTTCGTTAATGTTCCTTCTTCAACAACAACTTTATGCAAGTTTTGGCCGTTTGGTGCTTTTTGTACGTCTTTTACAAGAACTTTCACGCCATCAGCAAGAAGGTAACCACGGTCTGCAATTTGTCCACCGCTCTCAGCATAGAATGGTGTTACATCAAGAATTAACTGTCCTTCTTCACCAGCTTGTAAGCTGTCTGTGTATTCGCCATTTTTCACAAGTGCAACAACGTTACTTTCTGTTGCAACTGTACCGTAACCAACGAATTCGCTCGCTACTTTAATTTCTCCAAGGACACCACCTTGAACTTGCATAGAATCAACGTCTTGACGAGCAGCACGTGCACGCTCACGTTGTTTTTCCATTTCATTTTCAAAGCCTTCATGATCAACTGTCATGCCAGCTTCTTCTGCATATTCTTCTGTTAATTCAATTGGGAAACCGTATGTGTCATATAGACGGAACGCATCTACTCCAGAAATAACAGTTGTTTTTTCTTCTTTTGCTTTTGCAATTACTTCAGCTAAAATCGCTTCACCATCATGAAGTGTTTCATGGAAACGCTCTTCTTCGTTCTTCACAACTTTCGCAATGAAATCTTTCTTTTCAAGTACTTCTGGATAGAAGTCTTTCATTACTTCTCCAACAACCGGTACTAATTCAAACATAAATGGACGATTGATGTTTAATTTCTTCGAATAACGAACAGCGCGGCGTAATAAACGACGTAATACATAACCACGGCCTTCGTTAGATGGAAGAGCACCGTCACCAACAGCGAATGTTACTGTACGGATATGGTCAGCAATTACTTTGAATGCCATATCTTTTTCTAAATCGCCATTACGATATTTTTCACCAGAAATTGTTTCTGTTGCACCAATCATCGGCATGAATAGGTCTGTATCGAAGTTTGTAGGCACATCTTGAACGATAGATGTCATACGCTCTAGACCCATCCCTGTATCGATGTTTTTCTTAGGAAGTGGTGTATATGAACCGTCTGGATTATGGTTAAATTGAGAGAATACAAGGTTCCATACTTCTAAGTAACGCTCGTTTTCTCCGCCTGGATATAATTCTGGGTCACTAAAGTCATTACCGTAAGCTTCTCCACGGTCATAGAAAATCTCTGTATTCGGTCCACTTGGTCCTTCACCGATATCCCAGAAGTTTTCTTCTAAGCGAATAATACGCTCTTTTGGAACGCCCATTTTCTCATTCCAAATTGTGAATGCTTCTTCATCTTCTGGATGGATTGTAACTGATAGTAATTCTTTATCGAATCCGATCCATTTGTCGCTCGTTAAGAATTCCCAAGCCCATGTAATTGCTTCTTCTTTGAAGTAATCACCAATTGAGAAATTTCCTAACATTTCAAAGAATGTATGGTGACGAGCTGTTTTCCCTACGTTTTCAATATCGTTTGTACGAATTGATTTTTGAGCATTTGTAATACGTGGATTTTGTGGGATTACACGTCCATCAAAATATTTTTTTAATGTAGCTACACCACTATTAATCCATAGAAGAGATGGATCTTCATGCGGAACTAGTGATGCACTAGGTTCTACTGCATGTCCTTTTTCTTGGAAAAAGTCTAAAAACATTTGACGAATTTGTGCGCCTGTTAGTTGTTTCATTGTATTTTCCTCCTTAAATATAAAAAACTCCCGTCCCTATAAAAGGGACGAGAGTTAACTCGCGATACCACCCTAATTATGAATTGATTACAATAACAATCAATTCATCACCTCATGGTGCCGTAACGTGGCAAGACGGCAGTGATTAGCTGCTCTCAGGATTAGCTTTCTGTTACCCTTCATTTAAAGCTTCTTTCAGCCATATGGAAGCTTCTCTCTATAAATGGACTGTAACGTACTTGTTCCGTCATTGATTTAATGTATTATATGACTAAATATAATAGAATTCTCTTAAGTTTGTCAATGTAGATAATCATTTATATTGGATTAATTACTTATTAATCATAAGTATTCTACTATTCATTCTTAACAGCCTTTTCATATAGTATGCATTTATTAATAAATCGGAATCTCCTTATAAGAATAATTTATATAAATTTCTAAATATTACCTTTTTTTGTTATAATTAAATTATTGTTAATAAAATAAAGGAGCGATCACAATGACAACCTTACTTAGCAAAGCTAAAAACATATTAGCGACTGACGAAACGATATTATTTTACGCAGCATGTTCATTAGACATATTTATTTATCGTTCCGTCGCAAGGCCAGGATTGCTAATTTTAACGAACAAAAGGCTATTCTTTTATGGGCCAGATGCAAGTAAGAATCCAATATTTGAAGAGTACTCTTTCGCAAAAATTTCTAATCTAAAAGAACAAAAGCGTCTTTTCAACAATCAAATTGTATTTATGTATGATAACGAATGGAAAAAAATAAAACATATTCAAACAAATGATGTGAGCTCCCTCGTTCAAAAGATACACAAGCAGCTTTCTAAATAAATATATGATTAGCCCTCTATTTCTTACATAGAGGGCTTCTATACTTACACATCTTCTTTTTTCAAGAGCGGTCTCACATGAACAATGACAGTGCGAATAACTGCTAAAATCGGAACCGATATTAGCAACCCTACAATCCCAGCTACCTCTCCCCCAACTAGTAAGGCAAGCATAATAATAACGGGATGCATACGAAGTGACTTACCAACGATGTAAGGCGATAAAATGTTACTCTCCACAAATTGCAAAATCGCAATTGTGATCCCCGCCTTAATAAGTATACTCGTTGATACTGTTGCTGCAATCATTAACGTCGGGATTGCTCCTAAAATAGGACCGAAGTACGGGATTATATCCGTTACCCCAATAATAATGCCAAGCAATAATGGATATTTCATACCGATAAACCAAAAAGAAAGAGCTGATACTCCCCCTAATACTAAACAAACAAATAACTGTCCTCGAATATAACTTCCAAGTGATTTATCAATTTCTTTCGCAAGCATTTGCCCCGTACCTCGCCATTTACTTGGGACTAGTTTCCAAAAGATATGATAAAACTCACCATAATCTTTTAATATGTAAAATACAATGAACGGTATTAAGAAAATAATGAGCAATGAATCGAGTACACCACGAGCTGTACTCATCACTTTATTTAAAAGCGCTTGAATCTTCGTTTCCACACCCACAAAAAGTTGTTTCACCTTTTCATGAATGAACGAAGGGAAATTCGCCGTTTGTTCTGTAACGCCATCCATCCACGAATCGTACATTTTTGTAAACTGCGGAAATTGTTCATTAATCTCTTGTAACTGTTTAATAACGACTGGTGTTCCTTTATAAATCCCATAACCAATTCCGCCAAAGAAAAGGATATAAATGAGCAAAATGGCAAGTGTACGGGGCATCCCTTCCTTATGAATTTTTTCAATTAAAGGGTGCAATAAATACGCAATAAAACACGCGATAAGAAACGGCGTGATTGCTACTTTAAATACAAAAATAATCGGTGCCCATAGCGGCTTAATTTTTAAAAAGACGAGCAGACAAAGAAAAACAAGTAACAATAATCCTAAACGATATATCCAAATGATTTTAAGATTCTTCACATGAAAAACCTCCTCCACCTTTATTTTGAAAATAAATGGGGTAGGTTATGTGCGAAACTTTTAAAATCTTTTCATACGGACCATACTGTTTTTTAAAGACGTACATATAAATAACATAACAAGGACAACCACCCCTGAGAATACAGCATGAATTAATATAATCAGGAGGGCTAATTATGGTTTTATTTATGCTTGGATTATCAGCACTTTTTATGATTCTTGAATGGATTTGTATCGGGTTCGGTATTTGGAAGGGGTTCTTTATTCATTCCTCACGTAAAGAAAAAGCGAAGCAATTATGGCAGTATGGAATACTTGGCGTTGGCTGCTACGGTCTATCTTATCTTTTCTCAGAGATCGGACTTTTTTATTTGCATATGGGTGCATAAAAAAACTCCCTTGTCTACAAGGGAGTTTTTCACTTTATCGAAATGATTATAAGTAAGACTTAATCATCTTACGTGCTTTTTTCATATTGCGTTTTGAAAATACATCTTGCTTACGAGCATATTGATATGCTGCAGCTCCAACACCTAATGCGATTAATGAATTGCGTAGATTCAAAGTAAATCCCCCTTTTCGTTATCCGATCGTTCTTTCATTCTCATCAAATAAATCATCAAGAGAGCTTAGTGAACCATCTTCCTCAACTTGATGCGTATGGATTTTCCCCTTTGAAACCGATAATTCGATATAACAATTCCAGCAATAAAATTGGTTGACACCTATTTTTCCAATGTCTTTCCCTTTGCAATTTGGACAAATAAACATATGGCTTTCATCTCCTTACAGTCTCCCAGATTCTATTCGCCATTATGTCCAAACTGCATTCATTTATACATTTTACTGGAGCCTTTCAACGCTATGCGTTTGAAAGTTTCACTATATAATTTCACCTTGTTACATGAAATCATACGGTGAAATGTTTTCCACGTCCATTTCCTCGCCATTAACTGTGACCATCTGTACTTCTCCTTGTGATTCTTGCAAGCGACTAGCTAAGGTTGTTTGACGCATTGCATCATCAAGGCGATTTACACCAGATTGGAAAGCTGCTTCCTCTCCGCAAATAATAAGGAACTTCTTACTTCTTGTAATGCCCGTGTAAATTAAATTACGACGTAACATACGGTTGTAACTTTTCACGATTGGCATAATAACAATCGGAAATTCACTACCTTGTGATTTATGAATGGAACAACAATATGCATGCGTAATTTGATTTAAATCGGGCTTCGTATACGTTACCTCAATTCCATCAAATGAAACGATAATCATATCTTGTTGCTCAACGTTTTCTTTCGCATAAAACACCGAAACAATTTCCCCAATATCACCATTAAACACTTGGCTCTCCGGCTGATTCACGAGTTGCAGTACTTTATCGCCTCTTCGGTACACAACATCACCGTAAGCAATTTCTTTACTCTTTTCCCTCTTCGGATTAAATACTTGTTGCAGCGCTTCGTTTAATACATTAATACCAGCAGGCCCGCGGTACATCGGTGCTAATACTTGTACATCTCTTGCGCTAAAGCCTTTTGTTTTAGCATTTTCACAAACTTTTTTCACAACCTCAACAATTTGAGCTCCTGTACAGCCGATAAATGAACGATCTTTTTGATTTTGTGCTAAATCTGGTGGTAGAGTTCCATTTTTTATCGCATGGGCAAGTTGAATCACTGATGAGCCTTCCGCTTGACGATAAATTTCAGTAAGCTTCACTGTCGGAACTGCGCCTGCATTTAATAAATCTTTTAATACTTGTCCAGGTCCTACAGATGGCAACTGATCTTCATCACCTACAACGATAACTTGAATGTTCGTCGGCAACGACTTAAATAGCTGATTTGCAAGCCAAATATCAACCATTGAAAATTCATCGATAATAAGGAGCTTACCTTGGACAGGATCCGTTTCATTACGCTGGAAAGATCCTTCTGGCGTCCAACCAAGTAAACGGTGAATTGTGCAAGCTGGAAGTCCTGTCGATTCACTCATCCGCTTCGCCGCTCTTCCTGTTGGAGCTGTTAATAGTATTGGAAATGGATTATCATCACTGTATTCATTCGGATTTAACGATAATCCGTGTAGTGATGCATACATTTCAACAATCCCTTTAATAACTGTTGTTTTCCCTGTTCCTGGTCCACCTGTCAATAACATCATCGGTTTATGAAGTGCCGTTTGAATTGCTTCTTGCTGAAACGGTGCATATTGTACGTTCAGTTGTTCTTCAATTTCACCTAACGTTTTTAACACTTCTGCTTCTGGAAATGAAGGTGTTTCTTCTTGATTCATAAGCCTGCGAATAGACTTTACAACACCTTTCTCAGAGTAGAATAACGTTGCTAAATACACTCGTTCTTCTTCTATGATGACTTTCCCTTCACTTTGCATCGTTTCAATACAACCTATAATATCTTCCTCAGTCACTCTTCCTTCTTGATTGTTTAAAAGTGACATCGTTTCTCTTGCAAGTTGATCTTTCCTCATATAAACGTGACCAAGTTGTAATGAGACATTCTCTAATGTGTAAAAACATCCTGCGCGTACACGGTCGTCATGATTACCCGATATCCCTAACGCACGCCCTATATCATCCGCTCTTCCAAAACCAATCCCGTCCACTTCTTCGATAAGTTGATACGGATTATTACGAATCACTTCTAATGTCATCTCTTTATATTGCTGGTAAATCTTAATAGAAAGTTTCGTTCCAAAACCGTAGCCATTTAAAAAGCTCATTACTTTCTCTAGCCCTTGATGTTCAACAATTGTCTCATATATTTCCTGAGCCTTTTGTTTATTAACAACACCATTTAATGCCTCAGGGTCATCCATAATTTTAGAAATAGCATGTTCTCCGAGATGGTCCACAATTTTTTCAGCTGTACGCTTTCCTATCCCTTTAAATAAATCACTCGCTAAATATTGCACCATACCTGCTTTTGTTTGCGGCAATTCTTTTTTAAATGTTTCAACCATATATTGTTTTCCATACTTTGGATGGTCCTTAAAATGACCTGTCAATGTAAACACTTCATCTTCATGCATGCGGGGAAAATGACCGTTTATCATTACTTTCTTTTCGTCATACGTTTCATTCGTTTCAATGACTTTCATACTGACAACGGAATAGAGGTTTTCTTCGTTGTGGAAAATGGTATGAAGAACTTGCGCTTTTATAAACTTTTTCTCTTCCTCAAACAAATCCATTGCATGTTGATTTCCCATTTTTCCTCTCCTTTCCGGTATTTTCACTTTAATGAGCAGTACATCCCCCACCTTTTTAGATGAGGGATAACTACCCATTAAACTATATTTTTATCTTATTCAGCTTCTTGCTCTAATAAACGAACGCCATTACCCGCTAAAAAGTGATCTGGCTGAATTTCAATTGCTTTCTTAAATAAAGCGAGAGCCTTCTCATTATTTTCCTCAAATACGTACGCAACACCTAAATTGTAATACGCATCTGCATGCTCCTCATCCATTTCTAATACCTTTTCAAAATAAGGTTTCGCCTCTTGAACGTGTTCTAATCGCGCGAAGCAAAGTCCGCACTGGAATACAGCTTCTACATCGTTTTCATCTAATTCTGTTGCTCTTTGTAAGAATGGTAGTGCAAGACGATCATTTCCAAGCTGTACATGTGTGATACCTAACATAAATGTTACATCAGCTGATTGTAATCCAGCTTGCATTGCTTGTTCAAATACAGCTTTCGCTTCAGTAAATTGCTCTTGGCCATAATATACATTTCCTAAACCATAATAGGCTGCTGCAGATTTATCATCTAACTCTAGTGCACGTTTATAAAATAAAATCGCTCGCTCGCTATCACCTAATACGTCTAATAAATTTGCAAAATTAATGTACCCAAGCGCATCTTTCGGATTTTCTTCGATTGCTTCTGTAAAATTTTTAGCTGCTTCTTCCCAGTTTCCTTCTTGCATATATTGAATACCTGTTTCAAGTTTGTTTGACATGTCCTTCACCTCTACAACAAATTATAACAAAGAATGTATTTTCCAAGCGAACGAAAATTCGCTTTATGTAAAAGAAACCTCTAACCGCTAATCGGCAGAGGCTTCTCATTTATCCTAAATAATCCAATTTCTTACCACTACGGTACACTTCATCAATTGTAGCACCGCCTAAGCACTCATCTCCATCATAGAAAACGACTGCTTGTCCTGGTGTAATTGCACGAATTGGCTCATCACAAAGAATACGAACTGTATTTTCATCAACGATTTGAACCGTTACTTTATTGTCTTCTTGACGATAACGGAATTTCGCCGTGCACTTAAATTCTGTTTCTTTTTCTTTGTTACTTACCCATCCTACATTCGTAGCAATAACTTCATCACCATATAGAAGTTCGTTATGGAATCCTTGATCAACATATAAAATGTTTTCTTTTAGATTTTTCCCAACAGCAAACCATGGATCACCATTACCACCAATTCCAAGGCCATGACGTTGTCCAATTGTATAATACATTAAACCGTCATGCTTCCCTTTCACTTCACCAGATAATGTTTGCATTACACCTGGTTGTGCCGGTAAGTAGTTACTTAAGAAATCTTTAAAGTTACGCTCACCAATGAAGCAAATACCTGTACTATCTTTTTTCGCCGCTGTCGCTAAGCCAGCTTCTTTCGCCATTTCACGAATTTGCGGTTTCTTTAATTCACCTAATGGGAACATTGTTTTTGATAATTGCTCTTGGCTTAATTGATTTAAGAAATATGTTTGATCTTTATTGTCATCAACACCGCGAAGCATTTTATATTCGCCGTCCATATAAGCAACGCGTGCATAATGGCCTGTTGCCACATAATCCGCACCAAGCGCAATTGCATGCTCTAAAAATGCTTTAAATTTAATTTCTTTATTACACATTACATCTGGGTTTGGTGTACGACCAGCTCGGTACTCATCTAAGAAGTACGTAAATACTTTATCCCAGTATTGTTTTTCAAAGTTTACTGCATAATACGGAATACCAATTTGGTTACACACTTCAATTACATCATTGTAATCTTCTGTTGCTGTGCAGACACCATTCTCATCTGTATCATCCCAGTTTTTCATAAAAATTCCGATTACATCATAACCTTGCTCTTTTAATAAAAGTGCTGCTACAGATGAATCGACGCCACCGGACATTCCGATGACAACGCGTGTTTCGTGAGGTAGTTTGTTCATCATGTCACCTCCCATGCTAATTTTGTGTTAATCGCTTCACGATTTTCACTGTTTCGTACGCCGCTTTTTCAATTTGCTCTTTCGTATTTCCAAGTCCAAAACTAAAGCGTACGGATGAACGTATTTGATCGGAGTCTTTTCCAAACATCGCTACTAATACATGTGATGGATCAATCGAACCAGCTGTACAAGCAGAACCACTTGATACTGCAATGCCAGCTAAGTCTAAGTTCACAAGGAAAGGTTCAATGTTCATTCCTGTAAAACTTACATTAAGTACATGCGGTAAGCGATGTTCTAAGTTTCCGTTTACCTCGAAAGTAATGCCTTCATTTTTGAAGACAGATACCATTATATCTTTAAACTCTTCATATTGGGCATTTTTTTGCTCACGAGTTTTTTCAGCTATAAGAATTGCATGCTGAAGCCCCGCAATACTAGGCACATTTTCCGTACCAGCACGGCGTTTTCTTTCTTGCTCTCCGCCTATTAATAACGGTTCAAATTTCACATTTGCACCAGCGTATAAGAAACCTACACCTTTTGGCCCGTTAATTTTATGAGCTGAAATTGATAATAAATCAATACCAAACTCTTTCACATTAATTTCTACTAAACCGTAAGCTTGTACCGCATCTGTATGGAAATACGCTTGATGCTCTTTTAACAGCTTTCCTATTTCCACAATCGGTTGCATCGTCCCTACTTCATTATTCCCAAACATAACAGATACAAAAATCGTCTCTTCTGTTAATGCCTTTTGTATGTCAGAAACTTGAATGCGCCCTGTTTCATCGACAGGTAAATATGTCACTTCAAACCCTTCACGCTCTAACAATTCGCACGTATGCAAAATCGCATGATGTTCAATTTGCGTCGTTATAATGTGGTTACCTTTATGACGGTTCGCACGTGCTACACCGATAAGCGCTAAATTATCAGCTTCTGTACCACCGCTCGTAAATATAATTTCATTCGGATTCGCATGAATGCTGCGTGCACACACTCTTCTCGCCTCATCTACTGTGTGACGAGTTTGACGTCCATAAAAGTGAATACTAGACGGGTTCCCGAATATTTCTGTCATATATGGAATCATCTTTTCGACCACTTCTGGGTGAGTCGGAGATGTCGCAGCATGATCTAAGTAAATGCGTTCCATTAAATCTCCTTCTTTCCAAATCGTTTCACAAGGAATTAAATGTAAAACATATAGCCCCCGTGATTTTCTTCCTCATAACGTACTAAATCTTCTAACGTTGTACTATCTAACACTTCTTGCACCGCATCACGAACACGCATCCATAACTGGCGCTGCGCTGGCTCTTCTTCTTCTATCATTTCTACAACACTAATCGGTCCCTCTAATACACGGATTACATCCCCAGCTGTAATGTTAGCCGGTTGATCAGATAATACATATCCGCCATATGCCCCGCGCGTACTCTTTACAAGACGAGCGTTACGAAGTGGTGAAATTAATTGCTCTAAGTAATGCTCAGATAAGTCATGCGCCTGCGCAATTGATTTTAATGAAATCGGACCTTCACCAAACTTTTTTGCAAGATCAATCATAATTGTTAAGCCATAGCGGCCTTTCGTTGAAATTTTCATCTATTTTGCACCTCTTTTCAAATTTTCACTTCTATTGGTTATATCTTATTTATAAAAAGAACACAATTTAAAATCCTATGAAATTATAGCATAATATAGTATTATAAGAAATTTCAACTTGTGTATCAAAATGATAACATAAAATCACATTGAAAAACTCGGAAATTATTACAATTGAAAGAAAAATGAAAATATTATCCTTCATTTTTCCCATAAAACAGCATCCTATTTCAAATTTCGTAGAAAAAAATGATACGATAGAACGAGATTATATATTAAGGGAGACGGTCCAAATGAAACAACCACTCGCACATCGAATGCGCCCTACAAATATTCAAGAAATTATTGGGCAACAACATTTAGTTGGTGAAGGAAAGATTTTATGGCGAATGGTCCAAGCCAATCATTTTCAATCTATGATTTTATACGGTCCTCCAGGTACAGGAAAAACATCCATTGCCAGTGCAATTGCTGGAAGTACCGGTACCCCGTTTCGTCTATTGAACGCTGTTACTCACAATAAAAAAGATATGGAAGTTGTCGTGCAAGAAGCGAAGATGCATCGACACCTCGTTTTAATTTTAGATGAAGTTCACCGTCTAGATAAAGCAAAGCAAGACTTTCTATTACCTCACTTAGAAAGCGGACTTCTTACTTTAATTGGTGCAACGACAAGTAATCCATTCCATGCAATAAACTCCGCTATTCGAAGCAGGTGTCAAATTTTCGAATTACACGCACTAACAGAAGATGATATTTTAATTGGGTTGAAAAGAGCTTTAGAAGATAAAGAAAAAGGCCTTGGAGAATATGCTGTAACGGTAACAGATGAAGCACTACATCACTTTGCAAATGCCTCTGGTGGTGATATGCGTTCCGCTTATAACGCACTTGAGCTTGCTGTATTATCTAGCTTTACTACAGACGATCAAGCGGCTGAAATCACACTCGAGATTGCGGAAGAATGCTTACAAAAGAAGAGCTTCGTTCACGACAAAGGCGGCGATGCTCATTATGACGTATTATCAGCATTTCAAAAATCAGTGCGCGGAAGTGATGTAAATGCAGCGCTCCATTATTTAGCACGCCTTATTGAAGCAGGTGATTTACAAAGTATTGGCAGACGCCTTCTTATTATGGCTTATGAAGATATTGGACTTGCTAGCCCACAAGCTGGACCACGTACACTAGCTGCAATTGAATCAGCTGAACGAGTTGGATTCCCAGAAGCACGCATCCCACTTGCAAATGCCGTTATCGAGCTATGCTTATCACCAAAATCAAATTCAGCTTATAAAGCACTTGATGCTGCATTACACGATTTACGCAACGGTCAAACAGGTGACATTCCAAGCCATTTAAAAGATAGTCATTACAAAGGCGCAGAATCACTTGGAAGAGGCATTGGATATTTATATCCACACGACCATCCAAATGGCTGGGTAAGGCAACAATACTTACCTGATAAAATAAAAAACAAGCAATATTATAAACCGAAAACGACAGGGAAATTTGAGCAAGCCCTTTCTACTGTTTATGAAAGATTACAAACTTCGAATAAAACGAAAAATAAAGGGTAACATAAACGAAAACGTCACCATTATGGAGGCTTCGCTTATGAAAACACGTCAAGATGCATGGACAAAAGAAGATGATCTCCTTTTAGCAGAAACTGTTTTACGACATATTCGCAGCGGAAGTACACAAATAAAAGCATTTGATGAAGTCGGCGATACGTTGAACCGGACTTCAGCAGCTTGCGGCTTTAGATGGAATGCTGAAGTAAGGCCGAATTACGAAGATGCTGTGCAGCTTGCGAAGAAACAACGTAAAGAATTAAAGCGCTCCGAAGCTAAAATAGAAAAAAATCAGTTCACGAAAACGAAACAACTCGTAATCGATGCTGAGTTTTCTGAAGATATTACGCCAAGTAAACAAGAACTTACGATGCAAAATGTCATCTCATTTTTGCAAAACTTGGAGCATAATAACCCTTCACTCGCAAAGTTGCAAACTGAAAATGATGTATTACAAGCTCAGCTCACTTCTCTGCAAAAAACGAATCATGAACTTGAAACGAAATTAGCGGTACTCACAAAAAAACAACAAGCAATCGAAGAAGATTACGCGATGCTTGTTCGAATTATGGATCGTGCTCGAAAACTTGTTTCGGTCGAAGAGCAAGAAGAGCAAATTGCCCCGATTTTCAAAACCGATCAAAACGGGAATTTAGATATTATTTATTCTGCTGAGAATTAAAAACAGGGATGTCACTTTTTTGACTGAGTGACATCCCTGTTTGTTTTCGGTAAATCATATATATACATGTCGGTAAATGAAATTATACCAACGATTTTTCGAATATATCTATCGTAACTTGCAATATATCAACGATTTTTCGAATATATCTATCACAACTTGCAATATATCAACGATTTAATAAAGGATATCGATTTAACGACAAAGATTGACAATAACATTCCTCCTTGTCATACAAGGAAACTCCTAAAACGGATTAGATATTTTTTACTAAAATGTTATTATAAACATATAATTTTAAAGGGAGCTGGTTACTATTTCTTTAATAGTCTTCAAAATAACACTCGGTGTTCTCGTCCTAACTTTGGCTCTTTTCACCATTAACAGTTTAAAAAAGACGTCCGCCTATACATCAGATAAATATGATCATTACTTACTAGCGTTACTTACATTTGAACTAGTAGTAATGCAAATATCCATATTTCTTTAATACATATAAAAAAGCATATATCCAAAATGGATATATGCTTTTCTTTTATTCTTGCCCTACACGTTTCACTTCTACATTTTTAATACGTTCACGTACAACGTGACTTGCCATAATTAAGCCTGCCACAGATGGTACGAATGCATTTGATGAAGGCGGTAATTTCGCTTTACGAATTTTTGCATTTTCGTCTGGTACGATTTCTTTACGTACTTCTTCACGAATTACGATTGGGTTTTCGTCAGAGAAGACAACTTTTACACCTTTTTTAATACCCTCTTTACGAAGCTTCGTACGAATTACTTTCGCAATCGGATCTGTGTGTGTTTTAGAAATGTCCGCAATACGGAAACGAGTTGGGTCCATTTTATTTGCTGCACCCATACTGGAGATAATTTTAATTTTACGACGTAAACATTGTTTAATTAAATGAATTTTGAACGTAATCGTATCAGATGCATCCACTACGAAATCCAAACCGTGCTTAAAGAACTCTTCATATGTTTCATCTGTATAAAACATTTCAAGTCCAATTACTTCACACTCTGGGTTAATGTCTGCGATACGCTCTTTCATTAATTCTACTTTTGAACGTCCTACAGTAGATACTAAAGCGTGAATTTGACGGTTTACGTTTGTAATATCTACAACGTCTTTATCAACTAATACAAGACGTCCAACGCCAGAACGTGCTAACGCTTCAGCTGCAAAAGAGCCTACGCCGCCAATTCCTAAAATACCGACTGTACTATTTTTTAATATTTCAAGTCCTTCTTTACCGAAGGCTAATTCATTACGTGAAAATTGATGTAACATTCAGCTCTACACTCCTATTACAAAAATGGTCTACCATGTATTCTAGCGTTTTTCCGACTATTTGTATAGAAAAAGTTATAGAATTCCTAAAAATACATATTTCGAAAATGAAAACATAGACCAGAATTTCATTTCTTCCTAAATACACGTTTAAAAAGGAGGATTTAGAGAACCGAGCAGATCGAGGCGCTGAAGCCAGGAGGAGCGCAGTGTAGAAAAATACTACTCGAGCACCGGACTGGCGAAGCAACGATGAGATGCGACAGTTATCTAAACCGGACTTTTTAAACAACCTCTCAAAAAAAGTCTAGACGGTTATAGTATAACCATCTAGACCCTATTCTTACTTCTCTTCTTTTAAGCTTAATTTTAAGTTTAACTCTTCAAGCTGTGCTTCTGCAACTGGGCTTGGAGCTTCTGTTAATAAGCAGCTTGCGCTTGCTGTTTTTGGGAATGCAATTGTATCACGAAGGTTCGTACGGCCTGCAAGTAACATAACAAGACGATCTAAACCTAATGCGATTCCGCCGTGTGGTGGTGTACCGTATTCGAATGCTTCTAATAAGAACCCGAATTGCTCTTGCGCTTCTTCTTGTGAGAATCCAAGTGCTTTGAACATTTTTTCTTGTACGTCACGCTCGTAAATACGAAGTGATCCACCACCAAGCTCATAACCGTTTAATACAAGGTCATATGCTTGTGCACGTGCTTTTTCTGGTGCTGTTTCTAGTAACTCAACGTCTTCACGGAATGGCATTGTGAATGGGTGGTGAGCTGCGAAGTAACGATCTGCATCTTCATCGTACTCAAGAAGTGGCCAATCCGTTACCCATAGGAAATTATATTTACTTTCGTCAATTAACTCAAGCTCTTTACCTAGACGTAAGCGAAGTGCACCTAAGCTATCTGCAACAACGCTCTTCTTATCTGCTACGAATAGTAATAAGTCGCCAGCAGTAGCCTCTAATGTGCTCATTAACACATTTGCATCTTCTTCACTGAAGAATTTCGCAATCGGTCCTTTTAAGCCATCTTCTTCAACTTTAAGCCAAGCTAGACCTTTTGCACCGTATACTTTCACGAATTCAGTTAATGCATCGATGTCTTTACGAGAATATTTACTTGCAGCACCTTTTGCATTAATTGCTTTTACTTGTCCGCCGCTTTCTACAGCACTTGTAAACACTTTAAAGCCACAACCTGCTGCAAACTCAGATAAGTCTGTTAGTTCCATTTCAAAGCGTGTATCTGGCTTATCAGAACCGTAGCGAGCCATTGCATCAGCATATTTCATACGAGGGAATGGTGCACTAACTTCTACACCTTTTGCATCCTTCATAACTTTCGTCATCATACGCTCCATCATATCTAAAATTTCATCTTGTGTTAAGAATGAAGCTTCGATATCGATTTGCGTGAATTCCGGTTGACGATCCGCACGTAAATCTTCATCACGGAAACAACGTGCTACTTGATAGTAACGCTCAAATCCGCCGACCATAAGAAGCTGTTTAAATAACTGTGGTGACTGCGGTAGTGCATAGAATTCACCATCATGCACACGACTTGGCACTAAATAGTCACGAGCTCCTTCTGGCGTGCTTTTCGTTAAAATTGGTGTTTCTACTTCTAAGAACTCTTCTGTGTCTAAGAAGTTACGAATTGTTTTCGTTACGTCATGACGCATTTTGAATGTGTTAAACATTACTGGACGACGTAAGTCTAAATAACGATATTTTAAACGCACATCTTCTGATGCATCTGTATCATCAGCAATGATGATTGGCGTTGTTTTCGCTGCATTTAGTACATTTACTTTTGTTGCTTGTACTTCAATACGACCAGTTGCCATATTGTCATTAATTGCGCCTTCACCACGTTCAACAACTGTACCTTCTACGTGTAATACGTATTCGCTACGAATTGTTTCTGCTACTTCTAACGCTTCTTTTGATGTTTCTGGGTTAAATACAACTTGCACGATACCTGTACGGTCACGTAAGTCGATAAAGATTAATCCACCTAAGTCACGGCGTTTTTGTACCCAACCTTTTAATTGAACTGTTTGTCCAACAGCTTCTACTGTTACTTTTCCACATGCATGTGTTCTTTCAGCCACTGTAAGTTCCCCCTATATTAATTTCTCTGCTACGTATGAAGCAAATACATCTAACGCTACTTCTTCTTGTTCACCTGTTGCCATATCTTTTAAGTTAATGATGCCTTTATCTAGCTCATCTTCTCCTAATACAGCTACAAATTTCGCCTTTAGACGATCTGCTGATTTAAATTGTGCTTTCATTTTGCGATCTAAATAATCTTTTTCAACTGACAATCCAGCTTTACGAAGATCGAACGCAACTTTTGCAGCATGGTCTTTCGCTTTTTCGCCAAGCGCCACAACGTAACAATCAATGCTATGTTCAAGTGGTAATTCAATGTTTTCAGCTTTTAGCGCCATAATTAAACGTTCAATACTCATTGCAAAACCGATACCTGGCATTTCTGGTCCACCGATTTCTTGTACAAGTCCGTTATAACGGCCACCACCGCTTAATGTAGTGATCGCACCGAAACCTTCTGCCTCACTCATAATTTCAAAAACAGTGTGTTGGTAGTAGTCTAAACCACGCACTAAGTTCGGATCTTTTTCAAACGGAACATCCATCATCGTTAATAGTTCTTGAACTTTGTCGTAGTATATTGCTGAATCTTCGTTTAAGTATTCTGTAATAGATGGTGCTGTTCCCATTAATTCATGGTTACGGTCCTTCTTACAGTCTAAAATTCGAAGTGGATTCTTTTCTAAGCGAGATTGACAGTCAGAACAGAATTCGCCGATACGTGGCTCAAAGTGTGCGATTAATGCATCACGGTGTGCTTGACGGCTCGCTGCGTCACCTAAACTGTTTAATACAACTTTAATATTTTTTAAGCCCATGCCGCGGTAAAATTCAACAGCAAGTGCAATTACTTCTGCATCAATTGCAGGGTCATTACTGCCGATTGCTTCGATACCGAATTGTACGAATTGACGATAGCGACCTGCTTGTGGTCTTTCATAACGGAACATTTGACCGATATAGTATAATTTCGTTGGTTGTGTTGCATCACCAAACATTTTATTTTCAACGTAAGAACGTACAACAGGTGCAGTACCTTCTGGACGTAATGTTAAGCTACGCTCTCCACGATCTTGGAATGAGTACATTTCTTTTTGTACGATATCTGTCGTATCACCAACACCGCGTAAAAATAGCTCAGTGTGCTCAAAAATTGGTGTACGAATTTCTTTATAATTGTAACGACGGCAAATTTCGCGTGCTTGCCCTTCGATATACTGCCATAACTCAACAGTGCCTGGAAGAATATCTTGCGTTCCGCGTGGGATTTGAATAGACATATTCAGTTCCTCCTCAAATTGTTTTAATCTTAATAAAAATAAAAAAACTCCCGCCTCTACTGTTTGAACAGTAGGGACGAGAGTATTATACCCGTGGTGCCACCCTAATTGAAGCACTTATGCTTCCACTTTTTTAATAACGCTTAAATATGCGTTCATCCCTACTAAGCGTATATGCCGTTCAAGTTGAAACCTCTAGAGTGTCATTCAATCAGTCATCATGTAGAAATGTTTTCAGCCTAAGACATTCCTTCTCTTTCCATGTGTGTCTCATTTACTCTTCTCTATCAACGGTTATATTCATATGTAAATATAAAATTACTATACGTTTGTTAAGTAGGATTGTCAAGTGCTCTAAGAACGTTCAATCTGCTTCTTTAAACGCTTTACATCTTGAAGAGAAATCCCAAACTCGGAAGCAAGCTCCATTGAAGTATTGTTTTGCTCTTTTGAAATAAAATCATGAAAATTCACGTTAAATAGTTGATTTGCACCATTTGTAACAGAATGCCCTTTTTCATTCATACGCATACGTATATCCCTCACATTCAATATGGATGTTTTACTTTTCATTGTTCCATATTGATGAAAGAGTTATACATAACCAAAACTGC
Source organism: Bacillus sp. B2-WWTP-C-10-Post-4 (assembly GCF_009183805.1). NCBI lineage: Bacteria > Bacillati > Bacillota > Bacilli > Caryophanales > Bacillaceae > Bacillus > Bacillus sp. B2-WWTP-C-10-Post-4. The sequence goes on from NZ_WEII01000003.1 coordinate 105,754, forward strand.
TATTAATTCCAAATAAATGAACAAAACATACAACAATGTATAAAAAAGAGAGGATTATATAACCCTCTCTTTTTTATCAACACTATTTACTTTCTACAATTAAGGTCACCGGACCATCATTGATTAAAGAAACATCCATCATTGCTCCGAACTTCCCTGTTTCCACATGTAATCCTTGTTTACGAACTTCTTCATTAAAGAAATCGTATAAACGCTCTGCATAATCAGGTTTCGCAGCATCCATAAAGTTTGGACGTCTTCCCTTGCGGCAATCTCCGTATAATGTGAATTGCGAAATAGATAGAACTTGTCCTTCTACATCAAGTACAGAATGATTCATCTTTCCGCTCTCATCTTCAAAAATACGTAAGTTTGCAATTTTTTCCGCAATGTAAGTTGCATCTTTTTCTGTATCTTCGTGCGTAATGCCAACTAGTAATGTTAAACCGAACGGAATTTGTCCTACGATCTCACCGTCTACTGTGACAGACGCTTTCTTTGATCGTTGTAAAACAACTCTCATCTTTCTACACTCCCTATTAATGCATCATGCGTCGTACTGCATAAATTTCTGGAACGCGTTTAATGCGTTCTACTACTTTTTTCAAGTGTTGTAAGTTACGAATCGAGATTGACATATTAATTGTTGCCATCTTATTACGGTCACTTCTACCAGAAACAGCTGAAATGTATGTTTTCGTCTCTGTAACAGCTTGCAGTACTTCATTTAATAAACCGCGGCGATCGTAACCTGAAATTTCAATATCAACGTTATACTCTATTTCTTTTTCAGGGCTACCTTCCCACTCAACTTCTAATAAACGTTCTATCGCTTCTTCTGTATGAACATTTACACAATCACGGCGGTGAATCGATACACCTCGGCCTTTCGTAATATACCCAACGATATCATCACCCGGAACTGGGTTACAGCATTTCGATAAACGGATTAATAAATTATCAGCACCGCTTACCTTTACACCAGAATCCCATTTTCGAATTTTCATCGGTTTACGAACTTCTTTAACTTCAACAATTTCTTCTTCTTCGCGTTGCTTGCGGAACTTGTCCGTTAGTCGCGTAACAATTTGCGAAGCTGTAATTCCGCTATATCCAACTGCTGCAAACATATCTTCTTCATTTGCAAAGTTAAATTTCTCAGCGACGCGTTTTAAGTTATCAGGCGCTAATACTTCTTTCATCTCATACTCTAGACCACGTACTTCCTTTTCAACAAGTTCACGGCCTTTTTCAATATTTTCGTCTCTACGTTGTTTCTTAAAGAATTGACGAATTTTATTTTTCGCATGAGATGTTTGAGCAAGTTTTACCCAATCTTGACTTGGGCCATATGAATGTTTCGACGTTAAAATTTCAATGATATCACCGGTTTTTAATTTATAATCCAGCGTTACCATTTTCCCGTTTACTTTTGCACCAATTGTTTTATTCCCAATTTCCGAATGGACACGATACGCGAAATCAATTGGAACCGATCCAAGTGGTAATTCCATTACATCGCCTTTCGGTGTAAAGACGAATACCATGTCAGAGAATAAATCAATTTTTAATGACTCCATAAATTCTTCTGCATTAGAAGCTTCATTTTGCCATTCTAATATTTGACGGAACCACGTGAGTTTCTTCTCTAATGTACCTGTTGTTTCTGCTGTTTTTCCTTCTTTGTATGCCCAGTGTGCCGCGATCCCGAATTCTGCAATTTCGTGCATTTCTTTCGTACGAATTTGCACTTCAAGTGGATCACCTTTCGGTCCAATTACAGTCGTATGAAGAGATTGATATAGATTTGCTTTTGGCATTGCAATATAATCTTTAAAACGACCTGGCATCGGCTTCCAGCACGTATGAATAATTCCAAGCACTGCATAACAATCTTTGATACTATTTACAACAACACGTACAGCTAATAAATCGTAAATTTCATTGAACTGTTTATTTTGCAGTGCCATTTTACGATAAATACTGTAAATATGTTTCGGTCTTCCAGAGATCTCAGGTTGAATTGCAACTTCTTTTAATTTCTCACGAATACCAGTCATTACTTCGTCTAAGTATTCTTCACGTTCTGCACGTTTACGCTTCATTAAATTTACAATACGATAATATTGTTGTGGATTTAAATAGCGAAGTGACGTATCCTCTAGCTCCCATTTAATAGTACTAATTCCGAGTCTATGTGCTAAAGGTGCAAAGATTTCTAGCGTTTCATTCGCTATGCGACGCTGCTTCTCTTGAGGCAAATGTTTCAATGTACGCATGTTATGAAGACGATCAGCTAGTTTAATTAAAATAACTCGAATATCTTGAGCCATTGCAATAAACATTTTGCGATGGTTTTCTGCTTGTTGTTGTTCGTGAGATTTATATTTGATCTTCCCAAGCTTCGTAACACCATCAACAAGCATAGCAATTTCTTTGTTAAATTCCCGTTCAATATCTTCTAACGTAATCTCTGTATCTTCCACTACATCATGTAAGAAACCTGCTGATACCGTAGCTGGATCCATGTGTAAATCAACTAAAATACCTGCAACTTGAATTGGATGAATAATATACGGTTCACCCGATTTTCTGTATTGTTCGCTATGCGCATCGCGTGCATATTCATAGGCACGTGCTACTAGCTCAATATCTTCATCCACTAAATATTGACTTGCTTTCTCGAGTACCTGTTCAGCTGTTAGTACCTGCTCATTTGCCATCGAATCACCTTTTATTGAAAATTGACTTTATCTTTATTTAATAGAATAAATTATATTCTATCATTATAACCCAATGATTGTGAATTGTGAAAAGGAAAAGATTTTACTAACATTTCACCATGATTTTTTGTTCAATTATACAAAAGTACCCGCTCCTCTCCAAGAGATTCACGGGTACTTTTTATCACCGTAGTTTTACCTATATAGTGATTAGTATTTTTCTAATACTAATACATCGTAACCATCTAACATTTTACGACCATCTAAGTAAGTAAGCTCTACTAAGAATGCAATCCCTGCTACAACTCCGCCAAGTTCTTCAACTAGCTTAATTGTCGCTTCAATAGTTCCACCTGTAGCTAATAGGTCATCTGTAATTAATACGCGTTGACCTGGCTTAATTGCATCTTTATGGATTGTTAAAACATCTTTACCATATTCTTTACCGTAGTCAACTGTAATTACTTCACGTGGTAATTTTCCTAATTTACGAACTGGCGCAAATCCTACTTCTAACGCATAAGAAACTGGGCAACCGATAATGAAACCACGAGCTTCTGGTCCTACTACAACATCGATATCTCTTTCTTTTGCGTATTCAACGATTGCATCTGTTGCTGCTTTGTATGCTTTACCGTCATTCATTAAAGGTGTAATGTCTTTAAACACAATACCTTCTTTCGGATAATCCGGTACAATTGCGATATGTTGCTTGAAATCCATATTTCTGAATCCTCCTCAGATCTAAAAGGTTTGTAAATACAAATCCTTTACCCTAACTGTTCTACTTCTTTATGATTACGAATCGTTTCAAACCATGTATATAGTTGCTGATATGTGCTATAAACCAATTCTTTTTCTAATTGTAAGTGGTTCATTTTCTCACGATATGTGTTCGATTCAATTAAATCACGCTTTTGTTTTTTGTCTGCCATAAAAATGACGCCATCTTTTATTGTAACAAATTCTAACTCAAAAAACACCTGTGTCATAAAATTTACTGTATCTTTTGACCAACCTTTATGACGACATAGTTGTTCTCCATATTGTCTTAAAGAAAATGGTGTTTTTTGGCTTAAGAAAGAATAGTACCATTTAAAGTGTTCTCTCGTCGGAACTGTACTAAATAAGTGGTTATTCTCTTGATAAAATAGCGTATAAATTCGCGCTGGGAATCCTGCCTTAAATAACTCACGTAATTCATCGGTTCCTTTTGGTAAATCAAGTAACACGATATATTGATCATCTAAATGCGTTACTTCTGAAGCATGCATGAGCTTTTCTTTATAGCTCTCTAAAGAAAATTTATTCAATACCTCTTCAGAAAAATACACCATTGTTATTTTTTCTTTCGGAAGTTCTGCTAAATTTGCTTCTGCATTACGCATACTACGCCAATCAAATAATTGCCACGCCTCTACAGCAATATCTTGTACCATTAGTTGTGGCTTCTTAAAATTATTCCATTCATTGATGGATGCTTCTCCTATTACAGATACTTTTGCAACTGGAGAGATTTCTTTCGCATATGCACCAAAACCAAATCCAATTGTATCCAGTGTTGCTTGTCCATCACGAAGAGCCATTTTTAAATGAGAACCATCTGATCCGATTGCGCGAATGCTTTCTAACTCTGCATCTTTTACTGCAATACGTGGTTTCGGATTTCCAATACCAAACGGGGCTAGTTTTTGCATATCTTCAATTGCCGCTAGCGTTACATCCTCTACTTTGCAAAAAACATCAACTGCTGTAATTGGAATAAAATCTTCTTCTGTTAAAATCGCATCTGCTTGTTCATTTAATCGGCGACGTAATTCATCTACATCATTCATATGTAGCGTCATTCCCGCTGCCATCGGATGCCCTCCGAAGTGTGGCAATAACTCTCTACAATCTGATAAGTTTGCAAACAAATCAAATCCTGCAATACTACGTGCTGAGCCTTTTGCTGTTTCTTTTATAGGATCGATGCTTAATACAATCGTCGGACGATAAAAACGTTCAACTAATTTAGAAGCAACAATTCCAATTACCCCTGGGTTCCAGCCTTCTTTTGCAAGTACTAATACTTTATTTTCTTCTGGCGGGAATTTATTTTCAACTTCAGCGATAGCTTCTTCTGTAATTTGCTTTACAATATCTTTTCGCAGTTTGTTCAGCTCATCAATTTCTTCGGCCAACTCTTTCGCTTCCTCTGGATCATCTGATAATAAAAGGTGTACAGCCGGCGCAGCATCTTCTAAACGCCCAACCGCATTAATACGAGGTGCAATTGAGAAGCCAATACTCTCTTCTGTAATTTCACTTTGCGAAACGTTAGCAACTTTAAACAATGCCTTCAAACCAATATTTCTCGTCATACGCATATGTTTTAAACCGCGTTTCACTAGCAACCTATTTTCACCATGAAGTGATACTAAATCGGCTACTGTACCGATTACTGCAATCTCTAATAAATGTTCTGGTACACGGCCTAATAGTGCATGCGCAACTTTAAACGCAACACCTACACCAGCTAAATAGTGAAACGGATATACGCCACCTTCTAATTTCGGATGTATAATCGCAAGCGCTTCTGGCAATTCTGGCGGTGGCTCATGGTGATCTGTAATAATTAGATCTATTCCAAGCTCTTTCGCTACATTCGCTTCATGTACTGCTGCGATGCCAGTGTCGACAGTAATAATCAGTGAGAAACCTGCACTATGCGCCCAACGAAATGCTTCTTCGTTCGGTCCATACCCTTCTGTAAAACGATTTGGAATGTAAAATTCTACTTCTGCACCTAATTCTTGAAGAGCAAGATATAAAACCGTCGTACTACTTACTCCGTCCGCATCGTAATCACCAAATATTAATATTTGCTCTCCATTTTGAATCGCCTTATTTACACGTTCTACCGTTCTATCCATTCCTTCTAATAAAAATGGATCATGAAATTCTTGATTTTCTGTATTTAAAAAATCTAAAATCTTATCTTCTGTATCTAGTCCTCTACCGAGGAATAATGAAACGACAAGTGGCGATAACTGTAATTTACTTGCTAATTCACTCACTCGCTCGTCATTATATTCTTTTTCTTTCCAACGCGTCTTCGGTTGTAACACGAAATCACCCCTTAACCTGTTCATTATACAAGACAGATTAAGGGGTGACAATATAATGCAAACTACGATGCAATATCTATATACTAAAATGTTAATGATGTTTAATTTGGAGAATACGGATTTATATGTACGAATACATTTTGTACATTATCTTGTTTCATAAGTATTTCTTTCACATGTTTTCCAATACGGTGTCCTTCTTCTACGGTAATGTATGGATCTACAGACACTTTAATATCGACAATAACATAATGACCATGCTCCCGTGCATATAAAGAACCAATTTTTTTCACACCATCTACTTGAAGAACGGCCTCTCTAAGCGGAATAACATCCTCCTCATGAAGAACATGGTCAAGCGTTGCATGAATTGCTTCCGCTCCAATGCTCCATGCCATTTTTACAACAAGAAGTGAAACAACTAATCCTGCAATCGGATCAGCATATACGAGCCAGTCTATACCAAACTTACCACCGATTATAGCTGCACAAATACCGATTAAAGCTGCAATTGAAGAAAATACATCCGAACGGTGCTCATATGCATTTGCAATAATTGCATCACTGTTTACTCTTTTCCCTAATCGGAATTTATATTGAAACATTCCTTCTTTCACGACGATTGAAAGAACAACAGCAAATATCGTAATTCCTTTCGGCGGTTCTAGTTCTTGCGAAAAAGCTTTTATAGACGAAATCGCGATTTCAAGTCCCACAATAAATAATAATACCGCAACAATAATCGCTGAAATCGATTCCGCTTTACCATGACCATACGGATGATCCTCATCAGGTGGCTGCTTTGCCGCTCGCAGTCCAAAAAGTACAGCTAGCGAACCTATTACATCTGATGCAGAATGCACGGCATCCGCTAATAACGCTTTACTGTTCCCAATATAACCAATTACCGCCTTTACAATCGCTAATATAATATTACCAACGATCCCGACAATAGCACCAAACTCGGCCTGTTTAAAACGTTCATCTTTTTCCATAATTAAAATCCCTTCTTTTCTTAACCTATCTTTTTATTTTAACAAAAACAGCGATAACACCACCACTTTCTTCCATCTTCTTTCTGTTAAAAAGTTGCTATCTTATTGTATCCACAAACGAAAAAAGAGATGCCTCATAAAGAGACATCATCTTTTCTATACTTGCGGTTCAGATTCTACTTTCTCAACCTTCTTCTTGTTTTTTCCCTTTTTCAAACGACGGTTTTCAAGCATTAACCAAATTTGAGAGGCAACGAAAACAGAAGAGTACGTACCTACAATTAATCCAACAAGTAACGCAAACGAGAAGTTACGTAGTGACTCACTACCGAAGATAAGCAGTGCAATTACTGGGAATAACACTGTTAATACGGTGTTAATCGAGCGACCAAGCGTTTGGCGAATACTTGCATTTACGATTTCTTCTAGATCTTTTATATCGCGCACTCGTTTTTTCTGTTTGTATAATTCACGGTTTCTATCAAATGTAACAATCGAGTCATTAATAGAATAACCGATGATTGTTAGTACTGCAGCGATAAACGTTAAGTCTACCTCTAGTTGGAAAATACTAAACATAACAATCATAACGAATGCGTCATGTAATAATGCAAGTACTGCAGATAATGCGTACGTAAATCGGAATCGAATACTTACGTATAAAATGATAACCGCAGAAGCGATTAATACTGCGATAAATGCATTTCGTGCAATTTCTTTCCCGATTGTTGGTGAAACTGTACTTACGTTTGGATCTGTACCATATTTATCGTGGAAGAATGTTTTTGTTTTTGCAATTTCATCTTTTGATAGAACACCTAATGTACGAACTGCGAATCCTTTATTGTCATCTCCAGTCGGTACAATATTTTCTTCCTTCACATCAATGTTCAACTCTTTAAAATCTTTATGAACATCAGACACAGTAACTGCTTGTTTTGATTGCAAGTCGATACGTGTACCACTCGCAAAGTCAATACCAAGATTCAATTTGAAAATTGGCAAGATAATTGCACCTGCAATTACAACTACAATCGAGAAGATAAGGAATTTATGACCGACATTTACGAAGTTAATACGATCAAATTTCGTTGGTGGATGTACTACACCTTTTGTTAATGGAATAATATCCTTTTGCTTCACACCAAAGTATCCTGGTTTTTTATCGAAGTAACGGCTCTTTACTAGTAAACTTAGTAAGAAACGAGTACCGAATACGTTCGTAATGAAACCGACTAAAATACTTACGATTAAACTTGTTGCGAACCCTTTTACGGAACTATTACCGTAAACGAATAACACACCAGCTGCTGCAAGTGTTGTAATGTTCGCATCTAAAATCGTTGCTAATGAACGATGGTTACCAGCACGGAATGCTGACATCATTGACTTACCAATTTTCAGCTCTTCTTTCAGTCTCTCGTACGTAATAATATTCGCATCAACAGCGATACCTACCCCGAGCACTAGCGCCGCAATACCCGGCAGCGTAAGAACTGCATGCATCCAGTTAAAGACAAGTAACGTAACGAAAATGTATAGACCTAACATAATAACCGCTACAAGTCCTGGTAAACGGTAGAATACAAGCATAAATAAGAAAATAAGAGCGATACCAATCGCACTAGCGAAAATCGTTTGCTCTAACGCTTGTTGACCAAATTTCGCTCCAACAGATGTTGAATACATTTCTTTTAAATCAACAGGAAGTGCACCTGCATTTAATAAAGATGAAAGTTGTTTCGCACTTTCAACTGTGAAGTTTCCACCTACGATAGATACTTCAGCTTGGTTAAATACTTGGTTTACTGTTGCTGCTGATAAGAACTTCGGATTCGGTTTTGCAGATTCTGCTTTGTACGAATCTTTTCCTTCTTCAAAATCAAGCCAAATTACCATTAAATTCGTTGGTGGTGGCATTTTTGAAATTTTTTCAGTTACTTCACGGAATTTTTCAGCGCTCTTTAGTGTAAGACCTACGCTCGCACGGCCTTGCTCATCAAATGTTTGCTTCGCTCCGCCGCCTTTTAAATCCGTTCCGTCCATAAGAAGATTATCATCTACATCACGGAATGTTAATTTCGCTTGTGTTGATAACATTTCACGTGCTTTTTGCTGATCTTGTACACCAGCAAGCTGTACACGAATTCGATCTTGCCCTTCGATTTGAATGTTCGGCTCACTTACACCGAGAACATTGACACGATTCTCAAGAGCACCTACTGTACTTACAAGTACGTCTCGATCGATTTTGTCACCTTTTTTGGCTGGTTTTACTTCATACAGAATTTCAAAACCACCGCGAAGGTCTAGTCCTAGACTAATTCCTTTTGCTATGTCTTTTCCTGCCGCACCAATTACTCCACCGATTAATAAAACGATGAGGAAAAAGGCGGCAATTCTCGTACCACGCTTTGCCATATGTACCCTCTTTCCGCTACTAACACTTTAAATAAATCTCTTACGATTCACTTTTACACGTGTGCATACGTCTAGTTAGTAGACTTCCTTTCTATAATTTTGCTAGCTCATCACTAGCTGTGCCGGTACGTTTTCACGATACCTGCACTTTCATTATTTGTTTTCTCTCTTCACTACCTCCTTTATATATGATCTTAGACATAATTATTTCCTGATTATCAATACCTATCATTATACTGCAAAAGGAAGAACAAACCAATTGCAGTCGGTTATTTATTTTCATATTCATCAAATGACCAAAGTGGCGCTTGATATGCTTCAACAGTTAAATATGTCATATATTCATTAGCACTTACTGTTAATACGTCATTAACTAATTCATACAATCTAACATCGCTGTCTATCTTCTTCCACTTTTTCACTTTAAGAAACTTCCAAATGTCATCATCTGTCACTCTGTCGTAGCCGAACATTTGAAACTCTTCTACTTTACTTTCTAAAACGACTTGTAACTGTCCGCGGTATGATTCTACCAAAGCCTCTCTATCTAACATCTATAACATCTCCTTCTTATTTCGCACGAAAAGTCGCTTTTATTCCCGCTCTAATGGACAGCAATAACTACTTTCAAGAGCACTATCATATTTCACTCTCTTAAATGCTTGTCATTCTTGTCTCGTACGTGCATATAAATTATTGTAAATCATTCCATTGATTTTGAGAAGGTAGGAGAAGAACATGACGAGACAAAGCTTTTTAAAAGGCGCATTTATTTTAATGATAGCCGGCTTTATTACAAAAATACTCGGCTTTATCAACCGCATAGTAATGGCACGTATTTTGGGAGAAGAAGGCGTTGGTCTTTATATGATGGCCGTTCCTACATTCATTTTAGCAATTACATTGACACAAATTGGTCTTCCTGTCGCAATCGCAAAATTTGTAGCAGAAGCGGAAGCTATGAACGATAAACAAAGAGTTAAAAAAATATTAACCGTATCACTAGCTGTTACATCCGTTATTAGTATCATTTTAACAATCGGAATTATGTTCCTCACACCTATTTTAGCAAAAACATTATTAACCGACGAAAGAACGTACTATCCATTAATGGCCATTTTGCCCGTTGTTCCTGTTATTGCTGTTTCTTCTGTTTTGCGTGGTTATTTTCAAGGGAAACAAAACATGAAACCTAGCGCTTATGCGCAAGTTCTAGAACAAGTCGTCCGCATTACCATTATCGCTATATGCATTCAATTATTTTTACCTTACGGCATAGAATACGCTGCAGCCGGCGCTATGTTATCAGCTGTTCTCGGTGAAGTTGCATCGTTATTATTTTTACTCACGTTATTTCAGCGAGAAAAACATTTATCAATACGCTCTGGATTTTTCACTACTGTAAAGGAAAGCAAAGGGACATTTTATTCTCTGATGGATATTGCCCTTCCAACTACAGGAAGTCGTTTAATCGGCTCCGTTTCATATTTTTTTGAACCTATTGTCGTTATGCAAAGCTTAGCAATCGCTGGTGTCGCTGCTTCTGTTGCAACCCAGCAATACGGTATATTAAACGGTTATGCATTCCCGCTTCTATCACTACCCGCCTTTATTACATACGCTCTCTCTACAGCGCTCGTCCCTTCTATTAGTGAAGCAATGGCAAAAAGACAACATAAATTAGTGGAGCACCGTTTACAACAAGCACTTCGAATTTCATTAATTACCGGCGGATGGTCTGTCGTTATATTATACGTATTCGCTTCTCCTGTTTTAACTCTTATGTATGGATCAGACAGCGCAACAGCATTCATTCAACTTCTTGCGCCTTGCTTTTTATTTCATTATTTCCAAAGTCCACTTACCTCTGTTTTGCAAGCTTTAAACTTAGCAAGAGCTGCAATGATGAATACATTTATTGGTGCCATCGTGAAATTAATCGTTATTTTTGTACTAGCATCAAGGCCAGAATTTCAAATGATGGGGGTTGCTCTCGCTATTGCTGCAAATATTGTAACAGTAACATTTCTTCACTACGCTACTGTTTTAAAAAAGATTACATTTACCATTTACGCAAAAGACTATATTTTCGGCGGACTTGCCATCGGTATCGCAGGCGCCTTCGGTTTTTATCTTCATAAATATATTATTTTCTCTCATGCCCTTGGCATACAAACATTATGGGAAATCACTTTAACAACAATTGTTTATATCGTACTTCTCTTCACTTTCAAACTCATTCGAAAAGAAGAGTTAAGTCGTCTCCCTATCATTCGTAAACTTTCATTTTTGAAATAAGGTTAAACTTTAATCAGTGGGGTAATCTCCACTGATTATTAGTTACACTAATCATTCTTACTCTTTCAAAGAATAAGTCTCTAATTTTCTTTTAAATCAACAAAAAATTTTCCGTTTTGAAAACTACAATATAAAATTTGTGTTACATCGTTATAACCTAAGTTTTTTAATTTCTCAATAAGCCATGCATCTGTATGTTCAATCATTTGTAAATGACTAGATTGAATTTCTCCATCAATAATAAGAGGAAGCGTAAACTGCAATGTATCTTGTTTATTTTTTTGTTTTTGAAAGACAGATAACTTCCCAGACGGTTCCAAAATAGCATATTCTACATCCCGAATATCTCCAACTCCTTGTTCCCTTAATTGCATCATTAAATCATCTATATTATAACGTTGCTTTCTCATCTTCTTTTCATCAATCTTTCCCGCGTTTACAAGAATAGCCGGCTCACCTTCTATTAAATGCCGAAAGCGTTGATACTTTAGGGAAATGACTGACAAAATAATTTGGATGCACATAAGAAAAGTCATCGGAACTAATTGATGCCAAAGTGATTTATCGGTATTTTCAATTGCCACTACAGCCATTTCTCCAAGCATAATAAATACGACTAAATCTAATACACTTAGCTCTCCTATCTCACGTTTACCCATAAGACGAAAAATAATTAAGATGATGATATACAAAAGCATTGTCCGTCCAATTATTGATATCCATTCCATTTCTACATCTCCTTTTTTACGTATAGACTCCCCTATAAAAAAGAAACTAGTCTAACTTAGACAAAAGGAAAATATGCTTGTATTAAAAAGGGGGAATGCATAAATGGATGGAACGAAAAAATTATCAACTGCAATTGGCTTCGGTATTATTACACTACTAATTCTCGCATCTATTACTAGCATGATTATGGCTCTTTTATTAAAGTTTACGAATATAAACGAAGGGACATTAACCGTTACTATTTTTATACTCGCTCTTTTATCTATGCTTATGTCTGGATTTACTGCCGGCAAAAAGGCTCAAGGAAAAGGTTGGCTAGTAGGTCTCACAACAGGTCTCACGTTCACTATACTCGTTTTTCTAGTTAACTATTTAGGCTTTTCTCAAACTTTATCGAACTCACAATTACTTTATCAATTAGCATTAATGGGGGCGAGTACACTCGGTGGTATTTTCGGTGTAAATATGTCAAAGCAAAGTAACTAAAAAAGGCCCTGCATATTTCATGCAGGGCCTTCCAAATTAGTTTTTCACAACTTCACGAATCGCATTGCGATCGAACGTTAAGTGTGAACCACCAGATTTAATAACAATTTTCGTCTCATCTACTGATTCGATTGTACCGTGTAAACCACCGATTGTTACGATAGCATCACCTTTTGCTAACTCACTTTGCATTTGAGCAACTGCTTTTTGACGTTTTTGTTGCGGGCGAATTAATAAGAAATAGAAAATCGCAAACATCGCAACGATCATAACGATATTCATCATACCTGCATTCATCTTTTGTTCCTCCTTTTAAATTATGTATTAGAAGTTTTTAGCATTCGGTTTATTAAAGCCATACTGTTCAAAGAACTCTTCGCGGAAATCGCCAAGACGGTCTTCACGAATAGCTTGTCTCACCTGCTCCATTAAGTTTAACAGAAAATGAAGGTTGTGATAAGACGTTAAACGAATTCCGAACGTTTCATCACATTTCATTAAGTGACGAATGTACGCACGAGAGTAGTTTTTACATGTGTAGCAATCACAGTTTGGATCAAGCGGACCGAAGTCTCTTGCGAATTTCGCATTTTTTACAACGAGGCGACCTTCACTTGTCATACATGTACCATTTCGAGCGATACGAGTTGGAAGTACGCAGTCAAACATATCAATACCACGAATTGCGCCATCGATTAACGAGTCAGGAGAACCTACACCCATTAAGTAACGAGGCTTATTATCTGGAAGAAGTGGTGTTGTAAACTCAAGTACACGGTTCATAATATCTTTCGGTTCACCTACAGATAAACCACCTACAGCGTAACCAGGGAAGTCCATTGAAACAAGATCTTTCGCACTTTGACGACGAAGCTCTTCGTACTCTCCCCCCTGTACAATACCGAATAAACCTTGATCTTGCGGACGTTCATGCGCTCTTAAGCAACGTTCTGCCCAGCGGCTCGTACGCTCTACAGATTTCTTCATATATTCAAAAGTAGCTGGGAATGGTGGACACTCATCAAATGCCATCATAATATCTGAACCTAATGCATTTTGGATTTCCATCGCTTTTTCTGGTGATAAGAATAATTTATCTCCATTTAAGTGATTGCGGAAGTGAACGCCTTCCTCTTCAATACGACGGAAGTCACTTAAACTGAATACTTGGAAACCACCAGAGTCTGTTAAGATTGCACGATCCCAGTTCATAAATTTATGCAAACCGCCTGCTTCACGAATAATTTCATGACCTGGACGTAGCCATAAATGATACGTATTACTTAAAATAATGCCAGAATCCATTGCTTTTAATTCTTCTGGTGACATTGTCTTAACTGTTGCAAGTGTACCAACTGGCATAAATGTTGGTGTATCAAATGAACCGTGCGGCGTATGCACACGACCTAAACGGGCACCCGTTTGTTTACATGTCTTAATAAATTCATAACGAATTGCTGTCATAACTTACTCCTTTTATTTGTTTCTCATTTTAGCGTGAGATGCAACGAACATTGCATCACCGAAGCTAAAGAAACGATATTTTTCTTTTACTGCTTCATTATAAGCATGAAGTACATTATCTCTATTTGCAAATGCACTTACAAGCATAATTAATGTTGATTTCGGTAAATGGAAGTTTGTAATTAAACCATCAATTGCTTTAAATTCATATCCCGGATACATGAAAATATCTGTCCATCCAGAAGCGGCGCAAAGCTTACCTTCATGATCTGTTGCAATTGTTTCTAACGTACGAGTTGATGTCGTACCTACAGTAATAATACGTCCACCATTCTCTTTCACACGATTTAATAATGCCGCTGTCTCTTCAGACATATGATAATATTCTGCGTGCATATGGTGTTCTTCAATCGTGTCTGCAGAAACTGGTCTAAATGTTCCAAGTCCTACGTGAAGTGTAATGAATGCTAACTGAACGCCTTTTTGCTTTAACTTCTCAAGTAACTCTTCTGTAAAGTGAAGTCCCGCAGTCGGCGCTGCTGCTGAACCGATTTCTTTCGCATATACTGTTTGATAGCGATCGCGATCTTCTAGCGTCTCTTTAATATATGGAGGAAGTGGCATTTCCCCAAGTTCATCTAAAATTTCATAGAAGATGCCGTCATATGAAAATTCAAGCTGACGTCCACCTTGATCTGCAGTTCCTGTGCAAGTTGCTTTTAATTTCCCTTCGCCAAAAGAGATAACAGTTCCTTCTTTTACACGTTTCGCTGGCTTTACAAGCGTTTCCCACTTATCACCTTCTTCTTGTTTTAAAAGAAGTACTTCAATGTGCGCGCCTGTATCTTCTTTCACACCGTGCAAACGAGCAGGCATAACTTTCGTTTCATTTAAAACTAAGCAATCCCCCTCATGTAAGTAAGAAAGAATATCCGTAAAATGTTTATGCTCAATATCACCTGTTTCACGGTCTAACACCATTAATCTTGATGTTTCACGCTCTTCTAACGGGACTTGTGCAATAAGTTCTTCTGGTAAATGAAAATCAAACAGATTTATATCCATAGCTATATCCACCTATTTCTTATTTAAATCGATTTATTATATACATAATAAAAGATAATACAATACTTAACACAATACATGTAATGATAGGAAAATAAAAGGTAACGTTTCCTTTTTTCACAAAAATATCGCCTGGAAGCCTTCCAATGAACTTCCAAGCTAATCCAACAACGATGAGTAAGATCCCGGCTGTAATAAGCAGCTTTGGCATCTCCGTCATACTTTTGGTATCTCCATTCCGAAATGTTCATACGCAAGCGGCGTTACAATTCGGCCCCTCGGCGTTCGTTGTAAAAAGCCAATTTGTAATAAATACGGCTCATACACATCTTCAATCGTATGAGATTCTTCTCCAATTGTTGCTGAAACCGTTTCTAATCCAACTGGACCGCCACGGAATTTCTCAATAATACCAAGCAGTAATTTATGATCAATATGATCTAGACCTAATTTATCTACTTGCAGTAGCTCTAATGCCATTTGTGTAATTTCCATCGTAACCGTTCCATTACCACGAACTTGTGCAAAATCACGTACACGTCTTAAAAGACGATTCGCAATACGAGGTGTACCACGAGCACGTCTTGCAATTTCTAATGCAGCTAACGAATCGATTTCAACTTCAAATACTTCTGCTGTACGTTCAACAATCGCAGAAAGCTGATCTACTGTGTAGTACTCTAACCTTGAAAGTACACCGAAGCGGTCACGAAGCGGTGCCGATAATGCTCCAGCACGTGTTGTTGCTCCAACTAATGTAAATGGCGGTAAATCTAGGCGTACAGAACGTGCTGAAGGCCCTTTTCCAATTACAATATCAAGGCAAAAGTCTTCCATCGCAGGATACAATACTTCTTCAATTGATCTATGCAAACGATGAATTTCATCAATAAATAATACATCACCTGGCTGAAGCGCTGTTAATACAGCAGCTAAATCTCCTGGTCTTTCAATTGCGGGACCTGAAGTTGTTCTAACATTAACGCCCATCTCATTGGCAATAATATTCGCAAGCGTCGTTTTACCAAGACCTGGTGGTCCATATAAAAGCACGTGATCTAACGTTTCTTCACGCATTTTCGCCGCTTCAATAAATACTTCTAAATTATGTTTCGCTTTATCTTGGCCAATATACTGACGGAGCGTCTGTGGCCGTAATGAATATTCTAAATCCGCATCTTCATATGCAGATTCCCCTGAAAGGAGACGTTCGTCCATTATACTCACCTCTTACCATTTAGTAAAAGACTAAGTGCCTTTTTAATATACTGATCCGTCGTTAATGCTTCTTTTAATAACTCTGGTACAACACGAGAAACTTCGCGTTCTGCGTATCCAAGTGCGCGCAGAGCTTCCAGTGCCTCATCAAGCTCAGCTGATGAACCTTTATTCTCATCAAAACGTTCTGTGTCTGAGAATAAATCAACAAATGCATCTGGTACGACATCTGCTAGTTTTCCTTTTAAATCTAAAATCATTTGGCGTGCTGTTTTCTTTCCGACGCCTGGGAATTTCACTAAAAACTTCTCATCTTCATGCTCAATCGCTTGAACGACCTGTCCTGTTTGACCAGAAGCTAAAATTGCAAGAGCGCCTTTTGGCCCAATGCCAGACACGCCTAACAACTTTGTAAATAATAAACGCTCTTCACGTGTTTTAAAACCGTAAAGTGCCATAATATCTTCTCTCACATAATGATATGTATAGACACGGATTTCTTGCTTACTTCTTTGAAATACATACGGATTTGGTGTGAAAATTTGATAACCAATTCCATTATGATCAATTACGACATATTCCGGCCCTACATACTCCACGTAACCTGTAACATATTCAAACAAAATACGATCTCTCCCTCTTAAATCATGTATTCCATTTTAACATATTTAATGATAGAAAAGCGAGACTGCCCCAACAAATGTTCTCCACTTGAAACTTCTGTTATTTTCCATTGACAGAAAGGTTAAAGCACCTTAATATACAGAAGTCGATAATGATTATCAATACTAATTAAAGGGGTTACATCAGGATGAAACGTAAGCTATTTATTTTATTTACTATTATGCTTGTTGTTCTTTCTATCGTTGGCTGTTCTTCTCAAAAAGAAGAATCGAAAGCAAAAGAACAACCGAAAACAAAAGTTGTAAAACATGCTAAAGGTGAAGCTACAATTCCAGTAAATCCAAAGAGAATTGTTGACTTATCTGGATCAACAGAAGAACTATTACTTCTTGGACATAAACCTGTTGGTACAGCAAATACATATAAAGATAAAATCCAAAATCACTTAACAGACAAGTTAGATGGAGTAAAAGCAGTAGGTTGGTACTGGGCACCTAAAGTTGATTTAGAAGCTGTTACTGCTTTAAAACCAGACTTAATTATTTTAAACAACCGTCAATTAAAAATTTATGATCAACTAGAAAAGGTTGCACCTACAGTTGTTCTAGAAACAAACTTAGAAGACTGGCGCGGTAAGTTTAAAGAAGTAGGTAAACTATTTGACGAAGAAAAGAAAGCAGACAAATGGATTGCAGACTACGATAAAAAAGCAGACTCTTTATCTAAAAAAATTAAAGAGAAAACAAAAGATGAGAACTTTATGTTCGTCGCAGTTACACCACAAAACTTCCGCGTATACGGTAGCTTCGGATACGGTGACATCATCTTTAACGACTTAAAACTTCCAGCAACAAAAGGCACAGATTTAAAACAAACGATGGCGCAAGTATCGCTAGAAGGTCTTGTTGCATTCCAGCCTGATCAAATGTTTATTGTAAACTTCGGCGGCGAAGCTGATAAAGTTTACGAAGACTACAAAAACAGTGCTGTTTGGAAAGACAATAAAGCAGTTAAGAACAATCACGTATATGAAGTATCAAATGAAGTCTTCAATACGAAAGCATTCAATCCAATCGGAAAAGATATGCTAATTGATGAAATCGCAAAAGAAATTTTAGCTAAAAATAAATAAGAAAAAAAGCAGCTCACCATGAGCTGCTTTTTTTCTTACTTTGAACTGCGTATTGCTTCATTTTTTCAATCGTCTTCACAAAACCTTCTTTTGATTTAATACGAATGCCACGTTTCAATTTCGCACGTTCATAGCTCTCAAGCTTTTTCATATCAATTTGAAAGAAAGAATGGATCGCATTATCATTTTTTGGAACACCTTTGAAAATTTGTAATATCCCTTCCTCTGAAACACCAAAATACCCGCTCGTTTTCAATAACGGAGAAATATCATCAACTTTCTTTTGCAATACAATTTGTACATCATCACGATCAACGAGCTGCCATTCTTTATACTGCTGTAAAAACTTTTCTAAATCCGTCACTTTTTCTGTAAGTATTTCTTCGCTTACTTCGCCATCAACATACATACGCTCTAATAAAATTGTAACCTCAGGTTCTTTTTTCGTTACTTCTGGTACTGGCCCTTCCGCCTTCACATTCGTTTCATAAACGAAACAAAACATCATAACGAAAGCTTGCATCGCAATCAGTATCCATTTCATTTCCGTTCACCTCTTTTAGGCAAGATCATACTTTCATTAGTAGTTTTTCCGGAAATGGGGGTTTTATCCATATTACATTTCTTTCGAAAATATAAAAAATGCAGATAAGGATTCACCTCATCTGCATGTATTATTTACTTTTATATAAAATGAAAGACGCCTGCAAAGCAGGCGTCTTGATGCGTTTACGGCGAGAGACCAGGCGACCACATTCGCGTGTTTAGCACTTAAGCATATCTCTCGTCTTACGTAAATTAGCTCATCGCTTTGCTAATATAACATTAATAAAGTATAAGTGCAACATGTTTATAAAAATATTTTATTTCCTCTTTCATCTAAACAAATTATATGTAAATTATAAATTGATAAATGTAATATATATGTTACAATTAATGTAACAGCGAAATTATAATAAACAGGAGATGGGTAGTGTGAAAAAAATAAAGGATGAACGTCTCATTCTGCAAACGTTAAAAAACGTACGTATTGCTTTTCTTTTTCAATCACTTGGTATAATCGGTATTTTAGGCTATATCGGATTCACTGAAGGAATAGATTAAATTACGAAATCTCCATTATGGCTAGTATTTATTCTTACGAGTATGATCCTTAGTTATTTACAGTTAAGTGTTTCAATTGATGTAGAAGAAAGTGAAAAGGAGATAAAATTAACTCCTTATTACAAAATTGTTTTACGCTCTCTTATTGTAGGAATCGTTATGGCTATTATTTATATCATTTTCAGTCCAGAAAACCCCCTATTTGAAGCTATTTTAACAGGTGGTATTCTCTTCATATGCTTTTTAGGTTCTTATTCCGTTAGTTATTTCATTAAAAAACGTCGTTTACAAGACGAAGATGAATAAAGAGGAAGGGCTCCCCCTTCCTCTTTTGTTTTGCTATCGCACTGTACCAGTTAAACCGTAACGAATGTCTCTGAACATATTTCCTATATCACGATTAAAATCGTTTGTAACTGTACCGTTACGTAGACGCGTACTCATTGCATCGACACGATTAAACATATCATTTCTTACAGAAACATATACGTTTCTGTTTCCAACTTCATTTGCAACAGCTTGACGAATTTCGTTCGCCATCGCCGTTTCATTTGTCACTGTGTTACGTGGTTTTACCGCAATCGCTACATCGTTTCCATATACAACTGTAGACACACGGTCTACGTTATTCATACGTTTCACACGATTTGTTATTCTTTCAGCTGTTTTACCATCATTGTTAATGTATGAATTGTTCATTGT
The DNA here is from genome assembly GCF_009183805.1 of Bacillus sp. B2-WWTP-C-10-Post-4. Taxonomy (NCBI): domain Bacteria; kingdom Bacillati; phylum Bacillota; class Bacilli; order Caryophanales; family Bacillaceae; genus Bacillus; species Bacillus sp. B2-WWTP-C-10-Post-4. Next base: position 125,825 of record NZ_WEII01000003.1, read on the forward strand.
AATATTACGAGTTGGATGCGGATTAGCAATTTGTCCATTGTAATTTACATCACGGTAATAATTGTATCCTGTATCGTTACGACCATTTCTATATGTTACATAATCTGTATAACGATCATTACGCGTCACATTATCACGATACTGGTGTGTATCATTATAAGATGTACGCTCGTAATTGTAGTTACGTCCATCCATTGCATTGTTTTTTGGTGTACCACATGCAGCTAATGCACTAGTAACTAACAAAGAAGCAGCAATCACTTTTACTTTCGTATTCAATACAAAAACCCCCTCTGTTAGAATGAGCTTCTCTACTGAAAAGCTCCCTCTTATGATGAGTAACAGAGAAGGTTTTTACACTGTTAATATTTCACTGGGAATTTTCTAGCACTTCATAAAAAAACTGCCTTTTCTTAATTAACAGGAATGCAAAAAAGGCGGGAATACTCCCGCCTTTTTAAACTTCTTCTTCGTCCTCTTCTTCTGAAACGGGCTCTCCAAATACATTTGGTGGATCTGGTTGATAATACATCGTTCCTGGCTGTGGTGCATATGCAGACTGAGTTGGTTGATAATATAAAGGATTCGCATATTGCGGGCCGCCTGGTTGTGGACTATATAGTCTACTTTCTCCTCCGCATCCACAATCTTCCTCACCCTGCACAAGCGGCGGCATGTTATTATCCATTGGCATCATATTCGGGTTTGGCATAGACGTATGTTGCGGTCCAAACGGCGCTCCTTGCTGATATGGCATTTGATATGGATTTGGTTGTTGATAATACGGATTCGGCGGCATCATGGGCATTTGATAGGGCATCATATTTGGTGGTTGATTGTTATCCATAATCGGCATCATATTCGGCATTTGATTGTTATCCATAATTGGCATCATATTCGGCATTTGATTGTTATCCATGATTGGCATCATATTCGGCATTTGGTTATTATCCATAATTGGCATTATATTCGGCATTTGATTGTTATCCATAATTGGCATCATATTCGGCATTTGATTGTTATCCATGATTGGCATCATATTCGGTGGTTGATTGTTATCCATAATTGGCATCATATTCGGCATTTGATTGTTATCCATGATTGGCATCATATTCGGCATTTGGTTATTATCCATAATTGGCATCATATTCGGCATTTGATTGTTATCCATGATTGGCATCATATTCGGTGGTTGATTGTTATCCATAATTGGCATCATATTCGGCATTTGATTGTTATCCATAATTGGCATTATATTCGGTGGTTGGTTGTTATCCATGATCGGCATTATATTTGGCATTTGAATATTTGGCGGTATGACTTGTGGAATAACTACATTTTCTTTCGATACATTTGGCGATACTATATTTCCTACATTCTCTTTCTTCACTTGTGGTGACACTATATTTCCTACATTCTCTTTCTTCACTTGTGGTGACACTATATTCCCTACATTTTCTTTTTTCACTTGCGGCGACACTATATTTCCTACATTTTCTTTTTTCACTTGCGGCGACACTATATTTCCTACATTTTCTTTTTTCACTTGTGGTGACACTATATTCCCTACATTCTCTTTCTTCACTTGCGGCGACACTATATTTCCTACATTTTCTTTTTTCACTTGCGGCGACACTATATTCCCTACATTTTCTTTTTTCACTTGCGGCGATATTATATTATTTTTTTTCGTTTGCGAAGAAATGATATTGTTAGGTTTCATTTTACTAATTTGAGGAGCAATTAACTCGCTTCCTTTTTTTATTACATCTGAAATTTTATATTCTTTTTTCGGTTTTATTGGTGGTTGTGGCGGCTGCGGTAATACATTTACCGAAAACTTCGTGTTTTCTTTTTCCGCCGGTTTTTGTTTTTCTATCACAGGTGGTTTTTGAATAACAGACGGTTTTTCTTTTTGAATTGGCTGTTCTTTTTGCACCTCTTTTTGCGGTTTCACCTGTACTTCTTTTTGCGGCTTTACCTGCATCTCCTTCTGTGGTTTCACCTGTACTTCTTTTTGTGGCTTTACTTGCATCTCTTTCTGCGGTTTTACTTGCACTTCTTTTTGTGTTTGTTGCATAGCTGGCTGCTGTGTAATTGGTGCTGATTGATACGTAACTTCTTCCTCATCTTCTATTCCAAGCGGAGTTGGTGTTGCTGCAAATTCTTTTTGCTGCACTTCTTTTACGTATTGCTTTGGAGGCGCTGAACCTGCTCCAGCCTGTTGTTTCATGTGAACACTCTTTGATGGCACTTTAATTTTCATACCTGGCATGATTAAATCTGGATTACTAAGTTGTGTATTTGTTTTTTTCAACGTGTCAAAATCCACTCCGTACTTTTTCGCAATTTTCCAAAGGGTATCCCCTTTTTGCACGATATGAATTTTCAAATTTTCCCCCTCCTGTATAACTTATCTATAAGTAACAAATCTCTTGAAGTAACTCTTTCTAAATAACATTAACTTCTTTTCACTTTTATCACTTCTTCGATTTTCAATATCATTCGAAGTGGAATAAGCATAAAGAACCACAATGATTTCTTCAAAACAATGTATGCCCATTTCGTTCTCGTTATGATTATATGTATGAAAAAAAGCAACGGGAATACCGTTGCTTTACACACGCTCTAACATACGATTTAATGCAAGAACTGCTTCTGCCGTTACTTGTTTGTCTACGCTAATAACGTTAATTTCTTCTCCTCTTTCTATCGTTTCAAGTGTCCATAATAAGTGAGGCAGATCAATTCGATTCATCGTTAAGCACGGACACATAAATGGATTAAGCGAAACAATTTCTTTATCTGGATGTTGCTTAATAATTCGATTTACTAAATTCATTTCTGTACCAATCGCCCATTTGCTACCAGATGGCGCTGATTCAATCATATCAATAATATATTTCGTTGAGCCTGCATAATCTGAAGCAGCTACAACTTCATAGCAACATTCTGGATGTACAATAATATTCATATCCGGATGATTTTTTCGTACACTCTCAATATTCTTCATTGTAAAATTTTGATGAACAGAACAATGTCCTTTCCATAAAATCACTTGAATTTCTTCTATATCCCCATCGTACTCTAATGAATCTGTGTGTGGGTCCCATACTGCCATTTTATCTAACGGGATACCTAAATCGTGCGCTGTATTTCTCCCTAAATGTTGGTCTGGTAAAAAGACGAGACGTTCTTTTTGAGTAAACGCCCAAGATACCATTTGCTTTGCATTAGAAGAAGTTACTGTTGCTCCTCCGTTACGACCACAAAACGCTTTAATTGCAGCTGTAGAGTTCACATATGTTAACGGAATCATCGTATCTCCAAATAATTTCGTGAGCTCTTTCCATGCTCTTTCTGTTTGTTCAATATCTGCCATATCCGCCATCGAACAACCTGCACGCATATCTGGTAAGATGACAACTTGATCATCTGTAGTTAACATATCTGCTGTTTCCGCCATAAAGTGCACCCCGCAAAACACAATATATTTTGCGTCTTTATTGCTCGCTGCAACTTGCGCAAGTTGAAGTGAATCCCCTGCTGCATCTGAAAATTGTACCACTTCATCTTTTTGATAATGATGCCCTGGAATGAATAACATTTTCCCCATTTTCTCTTTAATTTCACGAACACGCTTTTCCATATCTTCCGTTGACATTGTGTAATAACGCTCTGGTAACATCGTTTCAATCGGCTGTACTTTTTCTAAAATACTCATATACGTTTCTCCCCCTCTAAGCCACTTTCCTTACTCTTCAATATTGAAACTAATATCAAGTGCTTTCACTGAATGTGTTAACGCTCCAAGTGAAATATAATCTACCCCTGTTTTTCCGTATTTCGATAAATCTTCAATTGTGATGCCCCCTGAAGCTTCCGTAACGATAGCACTTGGTACAATCTTTGAAAACTCCCGGATTTCATCTGGCGTACGATTATCGAACATAATAATATCCGCACCAGCAGCGACAGCCTCTCTCACCTGTTCCTCAGTTTCTGTTTCCACTTCTACCTTCACCATATGTCCTAACTTTTCTTTTACTGATGTAACAGCTTTTGTAATAGAACCAGCAAAAGCAATATGATTGTCTTTAATCATGACACCATCATATAAACCGAAGCGATGATTAAATCCACCGCCGCACACGACTGCATACTTATCAAACATACGTAGTCCTGGCATCGTTTTTCGCGTATCACAAATGCGAGTATGACTACTATCTAAAGCAAGAACCGCTTTACGCGTCATCGTCGCTATTCCACTCATACGCTGAATAACGTTTAATATAACGCGCTCTGCTGTTAATAACGATGCGATTGGACCTTGCACTGTTGCAATAATTTCTCCTTTTTCTACAAGATCCCCATCTTTTTTATGAAGCTCTATTTCAATTCTCTCATCAATTAATTTAAATCCTGATTCAATTACTAAACATCCTGCAAAGACCCCTGTATCCTTCGCAAGAAACGTTCCTTTCGAAAGCAAGTTATCTGGAAAAATAAGCTGAGATGTTACATCTCTTTCTCCTATATCTTCTAAAAAAAATCGGTTTAATGCTTCTTTAACTTTTATCGTGTTCATAAAGCCCCTCTTCCCCTCATCACACAAGTTGTAGTTTTCTCTTTACTCGAACAATCTCTTTCTTTCCTATATTTCTATCTGGATAATCACTCCGGTAATGCCCGCCAATACTTTCTTCTCTTTGCAAGGCTGACACAACTATAAGCTCACAAACCGTTAACATATTAATAAGCGTTATCTCTTCATTCGTAAGAACATCATGTTGTAATATCATATTTCGAACACCATACTTACTAAACCATCTCTTCGCATAAGATAAACTTTGCTCTGTTCGCACAATCCCAACATATTTCATCATGCATTTTTGTATTTCTTCTTTCGTCGGTAAATGATTCAGAACGATAAACTTTTCTTCCTTTTCAGCTAGCATGTTCACCTTTTCTTTTGTCTCTCTAGATAAAATGTGTCGTCCGATTCTTTTTCCAAACACAAGACCTTCTAATAATGAATTACTCGCTAATCTATTTGCACCATGAACTCCGTTACAAGCTACTTCACCGACTGCGTATAAGTTCGGAATAGACGTCTCTCCATCACAGTTCGTTTTCACGCCGCCCATGTGAAAATGAGTACCAGGCACGACTGGAATAAGTTTTTTATTTATATCGACTCCATTTGTTTTACATATCGATGACACGGTCGGAAAGCGTTGTTCAAAGTTTTGAATCATTTCGATGTTTAAGTACACTTTTTCACCCGCAAGTAGCTGTTCATGAATAGCCCGTGCGACTACATCACGAGGTGCTAGATCCTGTTCGGAATGTATATCCATCATAAAACGCTGCCCTTTTCCATTTATAAGGACAGCTCCTTCTCCGCGAACAGCTTCGGACACGAGGCCGGAACAACGCCCACCCGCGTATAACATCGTCGGATGAAATTGTATAAACTCTAAATCTACAAGCTCTCCGCCTGCACGGTACACCATTGCAAGTCCATCGCCTGTAATCGTCTCATCATTAGAAGTAAAGGCGTATAAACCGCCAATACCGCCTGAAGCTAACACCGTACAATCTGCATTGTAACGTTTCAATTCTCCTTTATTGTTGCGAGTTAAAGCCCCAACACATTTATCTTTTTCTATAATAAAATCGAGCACCATTTCCTGTTCCACTACCGTAACGTATGGAGCTACTTCTTGAATAAGATGCTCTAATAAATTCTTTCCTGTTGCATCGCCACCTGCATGTAAAATACGACGTTTTCGATGCGCTCCTTCTTTTCCAAGATGAGGACCTGTTTCATCTCCATCAAATTTCATTCCTCTTTCAATAAGGTTATTAATTTCTTTCGGTCCCTCCTCGACTAAATAACGGACCACTTCTTCATTGTTATAATGACACCCTGCTACTAATGTATCTTCAAAATGATCATTAGGATTGTCATATGTAGCTACCGCTGCGGCAATTCCACCTTGAGCTAAATGTGTATTATTATTACGTTTCGTCTCCTTTGTGATAATAATCACATTCTTTTCGTGACAAATCTCTTTTGCAACACGAAGTGCCGCAACACCACTTCCAATAATTAAGACATCTGCACTTGGCATAATTGTTGCCTCCTACTTTACACTTTTCAACTGTCTTGACACCTATATTTACATAGTTTTAAAATAATGACAAGAGTTTTTTTATAATTCTTATTTTCACTACCATTTAAAAAGTAAAAGAACTGTAACTCTTACTAGAGAGAGGAACTTACATGATGATATATCTTGACTATGCAGCTACTACACCTATGAGCGAGGAAGCGTTACAAACATATATGAAAGCAGCGTCGCAATACTTCGGAAATGAACAAAGTTTACATGATATTGGAGGAACAGCTGCTTCTTTATTACAAGTTTGCCGAAAAACATTTGCGGAAATGATTGGAGGAAAAGAACAAGGAGTATTTTTCACAAGTGGCGGATCGGAATCAAACTATCTTGCGATTCAATCACTTCTAAATGCCCGAACTAAGAAGCATATTATTACGACACCTATGGAACATGCATCCATTCGAAGTTATTTTCAATCTCTAAAATCAAAAGGCTATACGATCACTGAAATTCCTGTTGATAAAAGCGGACTCCTTTGTTTAGTAGATTTAGAGGCAGCTATTACAGAAGATACTGTGCTAGCAAGTATACAGCATGGAAACTCTGAAATCGGAACCGTTCAAAACATTACAGAAATCGGGGCACTTTTAAAAAAATATAATGTTTTATTTCATACAGATTGTGTGCAAACGTTTGGTAAACTGCCTATCCATGTTTTTGAGATGGGCATTGATAGTCTTTCTGTTTCAGCACATAAAATATACGGACCAAAAGGTGTCGGCGCTTGCTACATAAATCCGCAATCTCGCTGGGAGCAAGTATTTCCGGGAACTTCTCACGAAAAAGGATTTCGCCCAGGTACAGTGAACGTTCCCGGCATCGCATCTTTTTTAACAGCTGCTGAAAATATATTAAAAACTCAATGGGAAGAAAGTTTACGTTTTAAAGAGTTACGCTCCTACTTTTTAGGGCAAATACAAACACTTCCGCTAGAAATTGAAGTAGAAGGTCATTCTACTTCTTGTTTACCACATATTGTTGGGGTTACAATAAAAGGAATAGAAGGTCAATATACTATGCTAGAATGTAATCGCCATGGTATCGCTATTTCCACCGGAAGTGCTTGCCAAGTCGGTAAACAAGAACCTTCGAAAACTATGCTTGCAATTGGAAAAACGTATGAAGAGGCCAAACAATATGTCCGCTTCTCTTTCGGACAACAAACAACGAAAGATCAAATTGATACTACTATTCATGCACTACACACAATTGGAAATCAATTTTATAGAGGTGTTAAATCATAATGAAACAAAATGACCAAAAAAAGATTTTAGGCGAAGAAAGACGACAGCTTATCCTTCAGTGGCTTCTCGCTGCAAATGAGCCGTTATCTGGGAATGAACTATCGAAGAAGACAAACGTAAGTAGACAAGTTATCGTGCAAGATATTTCCTTGCTTAAAGCACGAAACGAACCAATTATTGCGACTGCCCAAGGCTATTTATATTTAAAACCACAAGAGAAACAACAAGCTTTTGAACGCGTAATCGTATGCCAGCACAAACCAGCAGAAGTACGTCAAGAACTTACAATGCTTGTTGACCATGGCGTTACGATTAAAGATGTAAAAGTTGAGCATCCTGTATACGGTGACTTAACAGCATCCATCATGGTAAGCAATCGCTTTGATGTAGAGCAATATTTACAAAAAATCGAAAACACAAATGCTTCCTATCTTTCACAACTAACAGATGGTATTCACTTACATACAATTGAGGCAGATTCTAAAGAAAAGTTAGATGCTGCTTGTGAGGCGTTAGATAAAGCAGGATTTCTCGTTTATTAATGTAAGGCACAGAGTTTTTATCATTCTCTGTGCTTTTTTAATGCTATAATATTGTAATCAATCGTAAAGGAGATCAAATATGGGAATTGAACTCGTTCACTTTAGCATTGGCAAACCGAAACAAATGAAATATGGCGAAGATAAAGAAATGATAACAGGTATATGTAAAGACCCTACAGAAGAGGCCTTTCTCTCAAAAGACGGATTTCGTGGTGATGACGTAGCGGATTTAAAACATCACGGCGGTCCTGATCGTGCTGTTTGTGTGTACCCACACGAGCATTACGCACTATGGGAAGAGGAATTTCAAACTACGCTTCCAGCTTCCACATTTGGCGAAAACATTACCGTAACAAATATGTTAGAGCGTGATGTTTGCATCGGAGATACATATCAACTAGGTGAAACAATCATTCAAGTGACACAAGCAAGAGTACCTTGTAGCACAATTTCAAAACGTCTTGGCATCCCTGGCATACTGCCACGCATTGTAGCAACTGGATTTACAGGCTACCTATGCCGCGTTCTTCAAGAAGGTACTGTACGTAAAGATTCTAAAATTACATTACTAGAACGTCAACCGAGCAATGTTTCTGTCTTGTTCTCTAACGAAATTTATTTTCATAATAGAAAAGATAAAGATGGTATTGAAAAAATTCTTGCCGTTCCAGAACTAGCTGATATTTGGCGTGGTCAGTTAGAAGATCGTCTTGCGAAGTTAAAATAAAGAATCACACCAGGTAAAACAGTATTGAGTCCATCATACCAGATGGACTCTTTTTATTTTCTCTTCCTTCACGTCCAAACATATAAAAATATATTTCATATTATATATGGACAACCTTTAATTCTTATATGTGAAGGGAGTGATTAATTATGGCGGATTACTTCTTAAAAAATGGAAAAAAATATTATAAGAAAAATGATCGTCCATGTAATTCTTCAAATTCAGATTCTAATAACTGTTTTATACAGAACTATACTATTTTCGGTACGGGAAATACCCCTCAAGATCTTGATATAACAACTGGAATTCCTCGAACTGTATTTGAAAACTTCACTAAAAATCATAATAAAACACTTATTAAATTTAGTTTCAGTCCTGCATTTGCAACAACGATTAGATTAACAATCGCAAGATTAAACCATCGCTCTCCACTTACATTTACCTTAACACCAGGAGATATTAAAACATTTTTAGTAGAAGATGTTGAGAGTATTACTTTCTCAGATACTGTAGCTCCATCTACACTCAATCTATTAATACAACAAACGAATTGTATTTGCTGCAGTAATTCGAACAATGATGAATCCTATTATTATAATAGTTGTAATGATGCGTACTAAAAACCCGACAAAAGAGTTATCTATTCCTAACAGAAGCCGTCCTAAATATCTTTTAGGACGGCTTCTTTATTTTGCTAGCTTAATTAATCACTTACTTCAATAGAATCGATAGCTTACTCTACCTCAAACCGAGAAACAGCTTTTCATTTCAAACAACTTTAACAACAGCTCCCCTCTACAACCAATAAGAAGAATAACTCCCCAGCACAGTAACAGAAAAACCGAGTGCTTTAAGTTCCATCGTTACGCCTGGCAATAATACGTCATCGTATGCTTTATCAACATCGATTAAGAAAAAGTAATTTCCAAGACCTGTTTTCATCGGACGCGATTCGATTTTTGATAAGTTTAATTTTCTCCATGCGAAAGCTGATAACACTTGATATAGGGCACCTGCATAATCTGCAGGTAACGTTATCATAAGCGTCGTTTTCTCTCCGCGATTCTCTCCGTTATTCGGGAGTACTGCTTTCTTTTTCTTATGGAGTACCAAGAAACGCGTGTGATTATTTTTATGCGTATGAATACTACGTCTCACAATTGTTAATCCGTATTTTTCTGCAGCCGCTTCATTTGCAATAGCGGCAATTTTCTCTTCAGGATGTTCTTTCACATATTGCGCAGCAGCACTTGTAGATGTCATATCTCGAACAGTTACTCCTTTTAATTCTTCATTTAAAAATTTATGGCACTGTGCAATGGCATGCGGATGAGAATGCACTGCATATACTTCATCCCACACTTCTGCATACTCCGGATGTACAAGTAAATGCTGCTGAATTGGTACTGTAATTTCTCCTACAATGGAAAGCGGCTGCTCATGTACAAGGTAATCAACCGTTATATTCACTGAACCTTCTATTGCATTTTCTAACGGTACAACTGCGAAGTCTACATTTTCATTTGCAGCTGCATCTATACAATCTGGAATCGTTCGATATGGTACATGCTCTGCTTCCGGAAAAAAACGACTCACCGCCATATTTGTAAATGTTGCTTCTGGTCCTAAATATCCTACTCGAATCATCGTCTTTTCCCCTCTTTTTCATTTTCTTACTGTTATACCATACTTTTTTATATTCTTCTATGTAAATTTCGAATATTTAAAAAAGACTAGCATTCGCTAGTCTAAATGTTTCTTATATTCTCTTTGAGCGAAGAAGAAATAAATGATACATGCTGCGATATAAAACAGAATGAACAAACCTACTTTTCTTAATGATCCATCCATAAAAAGCGTATTATGAAACGTATATAACGCAACTGCACTATGCATACTCCCTACTATAATTGGCGCAAAAAATAGCATACATAATTGCCAACGAGAAATTTTCCATACTTCTTCCTTCGTCATTCCAAGTTTAGAGAGTGCACCATACTGCTTTCGGTCCGATGCAATATTATGGAACCATTTAAAATACACGATACTACATGAAGTAAGAAAGAATAATATACTAATAAATGAGCCTACAAATAGAGTAATATCACCGCCTTCTTTCATATTTACATACAACTCCATATTGCTTCGAAATGCATTATTATTATCTTGTTTCATATGTTTCCGTAAATCTTCATTTAATTTCTTCGTCTTTTCGATATTTGGTAATGTGTAACCTCTATATATCATTGTTTCAGAATCAGGAACCTGATTTGCTATACTATCAAAATCTTCATCATTCATAACAAAGAACAGACCATTAATGTACGAAGGGTGATGGTTAAATTGAACCCCTTCTTTCTGACCGTTAAATACGAATTGATATGGTTGATTCATTACTTGCAATTGAATCTCTTTTTGATTATATACATTCGAATTATTGTATTTATTATAATAAACGAGTGTCACTGTACCTTTTTTAGGACGATACGTTTTCTGTTTTTGTTTCCTTGCTTCTTGGTTATATTCACTTTCTTTTATAAGCGGTACTATTGTTGTTTCTCCTTTACTAGACTGAAAGGATGCATACACTCCAACAAAACTCATATATTGAAAATCGTCATACCCATATTGATGCAGTAATTTTTCAACCGCACCTTCCTCAAAGACTTCATGAGTAGAAATACCTTTTTCTATGTACGAAAACGAGTGTACCCCTCCAGTTCGCCACATATCTTGCATGCTAGAAAAATATAAGAACACCGTACCTGTTGCTGTAACTACAAACGTCGTTGCCATAGACATCAGAAAGAAAAAGCGACCATTTTCCTTCATTCGATGTGACAATTGATTCACTATAAATAAATACGGATATGTATACATAATCTTTTTATTTCGCTTTATTATTTCTAACATTTGGGTAGCTCCATGTGTAAAAGAAAAGTACGTTCCAAAAAAGACAAGTATAGACACAGGGAAAAAGTATATCGCTATCGTAGCCATCGTCACTTGTATCGCCAATGCATACCCGCCCACTAAACAAGCAAAACCGAATAAACAGAGCCACTTTGATGTTTTCTTCTCTTTTTTATCTGTTCGAAATTCTTTCAATAACCGAATGATTTTTATATTCCATATACGTAAAGCACTTATAAAAGATAACAAAATAAAAACGACCATATATGTAATAAATGTTACACCAATCGCCCTTACGTCAAATATGACAGGGAGTTCTTTCGGAAGCCCCAGTAACATACTAAATACCATAAAAAAGAGTTTTAAAAATATCATACCAAGCCCAATACCGAAAATATTCGCGAAGACCCCGATTAAAATTTGCTCGGTCATAATCACTCCTATTACGTTAGACTTCGTTGCTCCCATTAACATATATAACCCTAATTCTTTCTTACGTGCTTCTATGAAAATAGAAGTAGAGTACAAAATAAATATGACGAAAAAAGAAATGATTATAACATTACATATAATAAGTCCCCAGCGTACGTTTTGATACCACATCGTCTCTTGCATATATGGATGCACAATGACAGACATATATGCGTAAGAAGCAAATATTGCAAAACAACTACTTAAGAAAAACACTTTATAATTACGCCAATTTCCTTTTATATTTTGCAGCGCTAGTTGCCGAATGTTCATCTATCGTCCTCCTGTAACTTACTACATAGGCAAAAAGCTAGAGGTTCCCCTAGCTTTTTACGTGTTTTAAATATCCTCTTTGCGCGATCATAAAGTAAATGGCAGAAGCTAAAATGTATGCTCCAATTACAAGCGCACCTGATTTCCACAAATTAATATAAAGCATTTTTCCTAACGTATGAAGAGCAAATCCACTATGAATGGAACCGATTAAAATTGGGATAAAGAAGATAACTCCCATTTGTCGAATCGCAATTTTGCGAATTTCTTTATCTGTCATACCAATTCTCTTTAACGATTTAAATTGAATACGATCTTGTTCTTTATCGTTAAACCATTTAAAGTATGTCATACTACAAGCGAAGAAGAAGAACAGTACCGCTACGAAGAAACCGATGAACATTGTAATTGCTCCACCTTCTCTTATATCCTTATACGCAAACACTGAATTTCTCAATTCCCCTTGCTTTTCTGGTACAATTTCATTTTTCAAATCTAATACAAGGTTTTCTGTACTTTTCCAATCCTCAATATAATAACCGTAATATTTTGTCTTTTCTTCATCTGGTACGAGTGTTGCATATTTCTCAAAATCTTGATCATTTACAATGAGATATTCACTATCATTAAAAACAGAATACTGCGTTGGATTATTTAATTGAACAGACTGCTTTTGTCCATTAATTGTAAATTCATACGGTTTCGTACGATCTATCTTCATCAGTTCATTTGACATATCAACCATAACCATCGTTGCACTACCTGGTGCATTATGAACTTCTGTAGGTTGCTCTCTCTTTTGTTTGCGCACTTCTGCATTATATTCTTTTTCTGAAATAATCGTCATCGGTACTTCATGTTCACTATTAAACAACGTTATTTTCTGTGTTGCTGGTAGTTTAACGTATGTTACTTTTCGCGCATCTTCAAACCCGTGTCTCTTCACAAGCTCCTGTACCTTTTCTTCATTAATAAGGTTATGCGTATTTAACCCCTTTTCCTCATATGAAATAGCATGTGGTGTAAGTTCTACCGTTTTCGCACTCATATTTTCAAAATATACGTACAGTGTACCCACCGCTGAAGATACTACCGCCGTAATGATAGAAATTACAAATAGAAAACGAGCATTATCTTTCATTTTATAAATAAGGTTGCTAAGGACGAACATATTTGGGTACGTATAAAAAGATTGCTTTCTTTTTTGTAATGCTTTTAATACAACTGTACTACCTTGTGTAAATAGTAAATACGTTCCGCCAATTGTCAGTCCTACCACCGGTAAAAAGAGGAGGAGGAAATTCAGAAACGTTACTTGGAAGCTAAGTACATATGCAACAATAATACATCCTATACCAACTACACATAACCATGTAAATGCAAACGGCTCTACTTTTTGCTTTCTTGCCTCTCTTAATAAATCAATAATTTGCAAGCGTCCTACTGTCCAAACACTAAACAATGATAGGATTAAAAATAGAATAAAGTATACACCAGCTGTAATAAGAACTGCTTTACTATTCCAAACAAGTGGAAGCGTCTTATCTATTTTTAATAATACGCTTAACGCTTGAAAAAATAATTTTGAACAAAGCATTCCAACCCCAATGCCAACTACAATTGCAATACTACCTAACATCAGTTGCTCTAATATAATCATTCGGCCGAGCTGCGATTTCGTTCCGCCTATTAATGTTAGTAGACCAAACTCTTTTTTTCTTGCTCGTAAAAACGTTGAATTTGCATATAAAATAAAGAGTGCCGAGAAGATGACCACAATATAATTCATCGATTCTAATCCTTTTGTGATCATCTTTCTCATACTAATATTACCGCTTACGACATCTGGATGATAAATAAAAGAAGCATACATGAAAAATACGACAATCGATAAACAACTACTTATAAGAAACGCTTTATAGTTACGCCAATTTCCTTTTACGTTATTAAGCGCGAGCTGGCGAAAGTTCATGATATTCTCCTCCTAGCATCGCAAGTACGTCCAGAATTTCTTGGAAAAAGGCTTGTTTCGTTCTTCCTTTATGTATTTCCGAGAAAATTTCTCCATCACGTATGAAAAGGATACGTTCACAATAACTAGCCGCTACTGGATCGTGCGTAACCATTGCAATCGTTACTTTCTTTTGCTCGTGTAAATCTTGCAGAGCGCCCATTAGCGATTTCGCTGACTTTGAGTCTAAGTTTCCAGTTGGTTCATCTGCTAAAATTAACGTCGGTTCATGAATGATTGCTCTCGCTGCTGCTGCACGTTGTTGTTGTCCCCCAGATACTTCGTATACTTTTTTATTTAAAATTTCTTCGATGTTTAAAAACTTCGCAATTTCCAGTACTTTCGCATCAATTTCATTTACAGATTTCTTCGCCATTACAAGTGGTAAAATAATGTTTTCTTTAATGGATAACGTATCAAGTAAATTAAAATCTTGGAAGATGAACCCTAAATGTGTACGGCGAAACTCCGCTAATTTTGCAGCACGCATTTGATTAATTTCTTCACCATTTACAAGCACATGACCTGAAGTTTGCTTATCAATTGTTGCTAATAAATTTAAAAGCGTCGTTTTCCCACTTCCTGAAGGACCCATAATCCCTACAAATTCGCCTTCTTCTATTTTAAAATTTATATCGTTTAAAGCAGTCGTCGCTACTGAACCTTTTGATTGGTACACCTTCGTTAATCCTTTTACTTCAAGAACACTCATTTCTAATCCCCCTACGTGTTTTCTTCTTACATTTACTATAAGAAAAATAAGAAAAAGAAACGAGTGATTTCCCTTACAAAACGTTTTGTTATCTTACAGTTTTGTCATTTTTCTCATCAATGTATGATATTCTTCATCTTTTGCAAATTGGAACGTGAATGTTGTCCCTTCTCCTTCAGCCGATTGGACATACATTCCATGATGTAAATTATCGCAAATTTCCTTCGTAATATATAAGCCCATCCCAGTCGCTTCTCTCGTTTTACGTCCATTTATTCCCGTAAAAAATGGATCAAATATGCGCTTTACGTCTTGCTCTGGAATACCAATTCCATTGTCTTTAATATGTAATAACACCTTTTGATTTTTCTCTTCAATTTGAAATTGAATTTCTTTTTTCTCTGCCGCTGAAATTTTTGTATACTTGATTGCGTTTACAACAATTTGACCTATAGCAATACTCAGCCATTTTCTATCAGATGCAACCATACAAGTATCTTCTTCAAACATCACTTTCGGAAATACAGACGATTGAATAAAGGATTTCCGATTTTCATTAATAATCCCTCGCACGACATCTATAACATTTACTACTTCTACCTTATAATCTTTCGCAAACTGCTCTAGTCTTGCCATATGTAACGCTAAATCTAAACCATTTAGTATACGGTTATTTTCTTCACGAATACTTTCAACTGTTGCTCTTGCCTCACGATGCTCTTTGCCAAACTTTTGCAGCAATAATTCAATAACAGATACTGGTGTTTTCATTTGGTGAATCCATTGGTTCATAAATATCATTTGCTGTTGCTCTTTCGCATGCTGTTTATGAACTTCATTCATATATTGCTGTCTTAATAACGTAAAAGATTCAACGACCATTTCTTGCTCTGATGTATAAGATTCATCAATAAGTAAAGAGTCATGTAATGTATTTCCACCAGTAACATACTTTTCGATCCTCTTTAAAAACACACTCCGTTTTCGGTAATCGTAAATGAGGTATACAGTAAACACAACTGTTCCTAATAAAAGTCCATATAACCACGTACTCCAATCAATGGATTTCTTTTCTAAAAGACTTTGCAGCTGTAAAACGAGCCCAAATAAACAAAGGCTAACAATATAAGAAAGAATTAAAGAAAAGCGGTCCATAAGGTAATTTTTAACCTTCATGCCCTTCGCCCCACTCCGTAAAAAGCGCATAACCATATCCACGTTTCGTTACAATTGCATTTTTAATGCCTAACTCCTCTAGTTTCTTCCTTACACGCTTTACATTTACGGTTAATGTATTATCATCCACAAATGCTACTTCATCCCATAGAGCTTCTAACAGTTCTTCGCGCGTTACATATTGATTCACCTGTTTCATTAAACACTCTAATAAGTAAAACTCATTTTTTGTCAGTTCAGTTTGTTGTCCTTGCCACTCAACAATATGCTGAGACGGGAATAACAACAGTCCATTTACACCTAAACAATCACTCTCAGCGGCAGAAGCATACTCTCCGTAACCACGGCGAAGTGCACTCTTCACCTTTGCCATTACGATATCTAAATGGAATGGCTTCGTAATATAATCATCGCCGCCATTTTCAATCGCCATTACTTGATCCATTTCTCCTGTTCTTGCAGAAACAAAAATAATTGGTGCATTCGATACAGTACGAATTTGACGACACCAATAAAAACCGTCAAAGTACGGTAAATTAATATCAAGTAACACGAGATGAGGATTCACTTTTACAAACTCATCTTTTATTTGACGTAAATCACTTGCTCTAAATGATTGATAGCCATATCTTTCTAAATGCTCTTCTAATATTCCCGCGATTTTCTCATCATCTTCTACAATTAATATTTTATACATGTTCATTTTCTCCCCATAAAAAAATTCTTCTAAAACCACTCCCCTTTTTATTATAAATTGAAAATTTAATTAGTGGGGATTTTTTCCTATATAAATCCGATTTTTACGATATAAAAAAAGACTGCCGTATTTCGGCAGTCTTAATCGATAAATTCAAATTCATATTCAAGAATTTTTACAATATCTCCGTCTTTCGCACCACGTGCACGAAGCGCTTCATCAATACCCATTCCGCGCATTTGACGAGCGAAACGACGTACAGATTCATCACGTGAGAAGTCTGTCATTTTGAATGTCTTCTCGATATCGTAACCAGAGATAACAAACGTGCCATCACTTTCACGTGTAATTTCAAATTTAACACCTTCAGTATCAAATTTGTACATTACACTTGTATCAGACTCATCCGCAACTTCATGTATTGGGAATTCTGGTGTTGTTTCTATTAAGTTCGCTACTTCAAACAGTAAGTCACGAACCCCTTGTCTTGTTACAGCTGAGATTGGGAAGATTTTTACTTCGTCTCCCACTTTCTCTTTAAATGCTTGTAAGTTTTCTTCTGCATCTGGCATATCCATTTTGTTTGCAACAACAACTTGTGGACGCTCAGTTAAGCGAAGATTGTATTCTTTTAATTCATTATTAATCGTTACGTAATCTTCATATGGATCACGGCCTTCTAAACCAGACATATCAATAACATGCACGATTACACGTGTACGCTCAATATGACGTAAGAATTGGTGTCCAAGTCCGACGCCAGCATGTGCGCCTTCAATTAGTCCTGGAAGGTCAGCCATAACGAAGCTGCGGTTATCACCAGTTTCAACAACACCAAGATTTGGAACGATTGTTGTGAAGTGATACTCTGCAATTTTCGGACGCGCTGATGATACAACAGATAATAATGTAGATTTACCTACACTTGGGAATCCAACAAGTCCAACGTCTGCTAGTACTTTAAGTTCTAGAATAACATCACGCTCTTGACCTGGTTCCCCGTTCTCAGCGATTTCTGGCGCTGGGTTCGTAGCTGTTGCAAAACGTGAGTTACCACGGCCACCGCGGCCACCTTTTGCAATTACAGCAGTTTGTCCATGCGTTACTAAATCGGCAAGAATTTGACCAGTTTTTTCATCTTTTACTACTGTTCCTGGTGGAACCTTTACAAGTAAATCTTCAGATTTACGTCCGTGCTGACCTTTACTCATTCCGTGCTGACCGCGATCAGCTTTGAAATGACGTTGGTAGCGGAAGTCCATTAATGTACGTAAGCCTTCCTCAACTACGAAAACAACATCTGCACCTTTACCGCCGTCGCCACCTGCTGGGCCACCTTTTGGTACATACTTCTCACGACGATACGCAACCATACCGTTACCACCGTCGCCGCCTTTTACATATATCTTGACCTGATCTACAAACATTATTTCACCACACTTTTTTCAATTGGTTGTAATATAACTGAGACTTCTTCGTCTCGCACTGTATAAGAAATGGAATACCATTTATTGTTTTGGGTCGCAAGCCAATTCTGTAGTTCTTCTACACTCGTTAGCTTACCACGAAAATCAAAAAAGAAACGAGCATTATCCGCGTCACATTCAATTGTGATACAAACATAATTTTCAACATATACGTCTAAACTATGCTGAAGCATCGAGAAAAATTGATTCGTCCATGTACATACAGTCTCATCTAAGTGAGATAAGTTATGTAATTTCCCTAATACTTCGTACTCCAATAAGCACGGCTGCTGTTTCCAATTATATGTTAAAATCCACTCTGAAAATAAAGGCATTGATAGCCCCATCAGATTGGATTCTTGTCTCGCTTCTTGGACAAAACGATCGATGAGACTATGAATTTCTTCCACTTTTCCAAGGGAAAGGTTTCCTTTCACCATCTGCATACGATTGAGCCAATCATGTCTTGAATGGCGCAATGCATCTATAATTGTCCATTTTTCATTCATTTAGATACCCCTTAATATAGAAAAACTCTAACCTGCACTCAGGTTAGAGTTTTCCGTGAGTTCTTATGCTTCTTGAGCAACAGGATATACGCTCACTTGTTTGCGGTCACGACCAAGACGCTCAAAGCGTACTACGCCGTCAACTTTCGCGTATAAAGTGTCATCGCCACCACGACCAACGTTAACACCTGGATAAATTTTTGTACCGCGTTGACGGTAAAGAATTGAACCACCTGTAACCGTTTGACCATCTGCGCGTTTAGCACCAAGACGTTTTGACTGAGAGTCACGACCGTTCTTTGTACTACCTACACCTTTCTTAGATGCGAAAAACTGAAGATCTAATCTTAACATACGTTACACCTCCTGCACTTTTTCTATTAAACGGATATACTTTCCGTAATCAAGTTCGATCGTCTTAAGCGAAACAACTAATCCTTCTAAAAGCGTTTGTGCTTTTTCTGCTGTATGAACGTCTAAATCATTAGGCAATTCATACGTTAAGAATCCGCCATCACTTCCGAGTTCAATAGTTGCTTGCACATTACAAAGTTCTTCCACTGCATTTATAGAACCAAACACAACCGCTGTAGTTCCAGCACAGACAAGGTCTTGTCCATGTGGCGCATAATCGGCATGTCCAGTCATTTTAAATGATTGGATACTTCCTAATTTCGTGCGACTTATCGTAATTTTAATCATGTTAACCAGAATTAAGCGTTGATAGCTTCAACAACTAGCTTAGTGTAAGGTTGACGATGACCTTGTTTCTTACGATTGTTCTTTTTCGCTTTGTATTTGAAAACGATAATTTTCTTAGCGCGACCTTGTTTTTCAACTTTCGCAGTAACTGTTGCACCTTCTACAACTGGGCTACCAACTTTAACGTTTTCGCCACCAACGAAAAGAACTTTGTCAAAAGTAACAGTTTCACCAGCTTCAACATCTAATTTTTCAATGTAGATTGCTTGACCAGCTTCAACTTTAATTTGTTTTCCACCTGTTTCGATAATTGCGTACATACTTGCACCTCCTCTTAATTACTAAGACTCGCCAAAAACGAGGTAGACATAAATGCCTTTAGGGAACCTGTCTTGTGCGGTTGTAGCATATAGCCGTTTAGGTGCTATAAACTATAACATAAAGATGTTATCATGAATCATAGACGGTTGTCAATAAATGTTCTGCTAACTATTTTTTCCGCTCTACAATTTCTTTTTTACTTCCAAAACGAACGATAGCATACTTTTCGATATTATCATCTTTGAAATAAATTTCAAATGGAATATTTTTTTGTAATTCTTTTTGCAAAAACTGTTTTTGCAGTTCTTTAGGCGCAGCGATTAATACCGCTTCATCTTCTATATTGCCATATGTGATTAGTTCTCTCTCTAACTCATACGCAATTGTTTCATGCGACATCACATAACCCGTCGCTTTGCAAGGTACACACTCTTTTAATAATACGTCCCGTAAAGAATGCTTTTTACGTTTACGTGTCATTTCCAAAATCCCTAGCTCCGTAAAGCCGAGCACCCTTGTATATGTGCGGTCATCTTGCATAGCAGCTATAAGACATTCTCTTACCTTTTCTTTATCTTCTCTTTTTTTCATATTAATAAAATCAATTAATATCATACCACCAATATCACGAAGTCTTAATTGGCGTGCAATTTCTTCAGCTGCCATCTCATTTGTACGAAGTACTGTATCTTGTAAATTTTGTTTTCCCGTAAACTTGCCCGTATTCACATCAATTACAGTCATCGTCTCCATTTGTTCTACAATTAAATAAGCACCATTTGGAAGCCACACAATTTTTTGGAGTGCTTTCTCAATTTCACGCTCTATTCCAAAATGGTTAAACATCGAAGACTTTTCATTATAAAAAGATACTTTTTCTTTTCCAACTTTGTCTTCTAATTCTTTTACTATACTTCTTGTATCTACAACTACTTTTTCAATGGTTTCAATTGGATTCTCTTGAAATACACGATCTAAAAAGGTCGCCGGTCGATGAAGTAATAACGGCGCCTTTCCTTGGCCCTCTTTTCTTTTTAACTCTTCATACAACTGTTGTAACCCTTGCATTTCAGCTTGTATTTCTTCAATTGCTCCTTTTTCAGAAGCAGAGCGGAAAATGTATCCCCCCGTTCCCTCTATTTCAATTTGGAGTAACTGTTGTCTTCTTTTATTATTTTTTATTTTTCGAGAAACAGCGCGCATCTCATCAAACGGCATATAAACGACATATTTCCCGGTAAATTCTATATTCGCTGTCAATTTAGGCCCTTTCGTATCAATTGCCTCTTTTACAACTTGTACGAGTATCGCTTGCCCTTCATGTATACGATAAGAAGATGGTACATCATCGTATGAAAGGTAAGCATGTTTTTCTAAACCGATGTTTACAAAAGCTGCATTCATTCCAGCAATTGTTCTTACGACACGTCCAACATAAATATGCCCAACAATCTCTTGCTCTTCATTACGTTTCCATAAAAACTCAACAATTTTTTTCTTCTCTTCAATTGCAACCCGCTTTTCCGAACCAGCGTAATTCACATATAACGTTTTCAAAATTATTTCCTCACTTTATAATCTTCTTTGCTTTTACAATAATAAAAGGTTAGTGCTATCGTCAACACTAACCGATTAATTCTTCAACTGATGAAGTTGTTCGTTTTTCAGTAAAATATGCATAGAGCAATTCATTTTCATCCAATGTGTAATGCTCTTTATATTTTCCACGGACGATAATAGAATGCTTATATCCTCTACGAAATTTTGTGAAGATCGTATATAAACGATCTTCCGTTTGCACTTCAATAGGTGCAATCTTTTCGATTCCTCTTTTGTTTCCATAATAACGTTCTAATAAAAAACGCATAAATGCATACCGTCTTTGTTTCCACTCTTGATATAATGACACTGCTAAAAATATGAGTAGTACCCACATCATAATATTGTTACTATTCCAGAGTAACTGCCATCCTAATATTACACCAAAAAAAACACATGACAATTGCATCATCTTTTCATGTGCTTGTAAATAAGGGAAACGATATGATAATACATTAAACAATACTTTCCCGCCATCTAACGGCCAAATAGGGAGTAAATTAAATGCTAAAATAATTATATTATTCCACATAAAGAAATAATATAAATCTGTATTCAGCCAACCGGCTTCGAACAACATGTAACCTACCAGCATCATCCAAACATGTTGAATCGGTCCTGCAATTACGACAACAAGTTCCTCTTTCAATGACTTATTACCATGTTCCTCAAGCTCGGCCACGCCACCAAACGGCAAAAGCTGAATTCTTTTTATACGCCAATTATAGTGTGCTGCTGCAAAAGCATGCCCAAGTTCATGAATAAGAACAATACAAAATAACAGTAGTAACTCTTTAAAACGCGCAGTAAAAATACCAATGACAATAATAACCCAAAATAATGGATGCACGGAAATTTTCGTTAAAACGTCCCTATATTTAATCAAATGATATCACCTGGATCGGATCAATAAATTTTTCATTCTTTTTTATCGCGAAATAAAACTTTCCATTTTTATCATTTGTATCATTACTTACCGTTCCAATTTTTTGTTTCTTTGAAACGTAATCATATAATTTCACTGACATATCGTTTAAGTTTGCATACCATGACTCCGTACCATCTGCATGTTGAATTTGAACTGTATTTCCAAGTTCCTCTTTCTTGCCTGCAAAAACAACTAACCCTTCATTTACTGACTCCACTTTTGCATTTGTAGCTGTTTGGACAAATACACCTTGGCCATTTTTTTGAAACCCTTGCATTACCTTTCCAGAAGCAGGAATTGCATAATCTTTTTGCTGAATACTTCCTTCTTTTTTCTCGTTCGGCGAATAGAATACGAGCGGTTTTCCAAATTGCTTTTCGTACCATTTCGCTACAGTAGCAAACTGAAATTCCTCTTTCATCACTTTTTCTGTAACAGCTTTAGCTCCATTGAATGAAGAAGGAGCATTCTTATATAAAATAGCAACCGAAAGAACTAATATTGCTGATAATAAAACTTTGAAGAAAAAGACTTCCTTTCGAAATAAAGGATGCATTTCCTTTTCTCCATCTTCAATAAATACCGCTTCACTATCAAAATTCCCTCCGTTAAAATACTGCTCTTCCTCCATCCTTTCTTGCTCGGCCTTCCTTTTTGCAATCCGCTTTTTAATTTCTTCTACGCGTCTATTCTTCATACTGTCTCCTTTCTTTCGTTAAGCTAATTTCATTAGAAACAGTTGTATACAGTTTGTACATATGTATGAGCTAAGAAAGAAAGATATTCGTGTGAAGAAAAAAGAAAGCACCTCGCATATGTGCGAAGTGCTCTTAACGGATTCCAAAGAAGTTTTTCACCTTTGCAAATACCGATACCTTTTCTTGTTCAAATGCTTGTAATGGTACATTCTCACCTAACAAGCGTCTTGCAATATTACGATAAGCCAACGCTGCTTTTCCGCTTGGTTGCAACGCCACAGGTTCACCTGTATTTGTAGCTCGAATAACTTCATCGTCATCTTCGACAACACCAAGAAGCTCGATTGACAATGTACGTACAATTTCATCAACATCTAACATATCCTGTTCATGAAGCATATGACTACGTACACGGTTAATAACAAGTTTCGGTGGTTCAATATCCTCTTTTTCTAAAAGCCCAATAATACGATCCGCATCGCGCATTGAGGATACTTCTGGAGTCGTAACAACGATTGCTTTATCCGCACCAGCTACCGCATTTTTAAATCCCTGCTCAATCCCCGCAGGACAATCGATTAATATGTAATCATAATCTTGACGTAATACTTGTATTAATTCATCCATTTGTTCAGGTGTTACCGCTGATTTATCACTCGTTTGTGCTGCAGGTAATAAATAAAGATCATCAAAACGTTTGTCTTTAATAAGAGCCTGAGGTAAACGGCAACGCCCTTCAACGACATCAACAAGATCAAATACAATACGATTTTCCAGCCCCATTACTACGTCTAAATTTCGAAGACCGATATCTGTGTCAATTAAGCACACTTTCTTTCCAGATAACGCTAGGGCCGTACCAATGTTCGCAGATGTAGTAGTTTTACCTACTCCGCCTTTTCCAGATGTAATTACTATTGCCTCTCCCACAGCTATACAATTCCCCTTTCTAACTTTGTTAAATTAGGTCTAAGATGAGTGAGAAGTTGCAGGCGATCGACAACAATGTGATTGTTCTCATTAATATACGCACATTCTGCCGCCTCCGCTCCGTCTTCTTTCTCTTCCGGAGCCCGCATTGCCACATCACTAATTCGAAGTTGCATCGGGTTCATAACAGATGCAGCGATTACAGCATCCGAATCCCCATAATACCCAGCATGTGCAATTCCTCTTAATGATCCTACGACAAAAATATTCCCCCCAGCGATAACCGTTCCGCCTGGATTAACATCTCCAATTAACAACAAATTTCCTTTTACATGTAAAACTTGTCCAGAGCGAACAATTTTGGAAATAGGGACAATTTCTGTTTCTTCTTTCCAAGCTATTGCTTCTGCTTTAGTGATAACATCACTTTCAATTGAATCCACAACAAGATTCTTTTTATTACGAATTAACGTACGAATCTCTTCTTGTTGGACTTCTGTTAAATAACGATTTCCTACTTTCACATGCACTTCAATTAGAGAGCGTCCATCACCGTCGTAGTAATGTGTAGAAAGTTTTTCGTCTAATTCCACCAATAATCCTGAGAATGAACAACAATCATCTAAATGAAGCGTTATCCCATCTTTTGTCCCTTTTATCGTTACATTTTGTTGCTTTTTTTCTTCCACTAAAGTTCACCCCACCGATTCAATTCGACATAAAATTAGAAAATCCTTTTTTCTTTTTCTTCCATCGCTTTTGAAAGACGCACTATATATCGTCTCAGTGGGAAACAAACTATCAATAAGAAAATAGCATTTAACAATAAAGTAGAAAGGAGACGATCTGTGAAAAAGACATACGCTGGCATATGAGTACGTCCTAATAAAGTTAAGAATCCATACACATAATACTCTAGTGCTACAACACTAGCTAATATGATAGAAACAACAATAAATAAATTCAATTGTAGTACTTTCATCACACTATATACTAAATAAGCTAAAATCGGATAAGCAAAAATATATATCCCGACAAGTTCTGTGTATACGGTATCAAATAAGAAGCCAAATAATAGTCCGTAATAAATCCCTTGGACCGGACTATAATACACTGTAATAAAACATAATACGATTATAAAGAAATGCGGTGCTGCTATGCTGTCTTTCCAAAACACATCCGTTGGAACAACAGTAGCAAACATATTTTCAAATAGAAACACAAAAAGGAGCAAAAGAGGAAGAGCTGCTCTTTTTAATATCTTCATCATCTCTTCTTCTCCTCCTATTCTAATGGCGCTGAAGGTGTTGCACGTTTAGCAACCGTAATATGCTCTACGTCATTTAAATCAGCGGCAGGTTTTACATAAGCTGTTTTTGTTAAGCCATATGCATCCGGCTGAACTTCAACGATTTTTCCAATTACAAGACCTTTCGGGAAAATATCACCCAGTCCAGATGTTACAACTAGTTGATCTTTCTCTACCGGTGCATCAGAGCCAATCTTTGTGAAAAGAAGTAATTGCTTTTCTTTGTCATAACCTTCAATCAATCCAAAGATTTTCTCTTGCCCTTGTACAATAGCAGAAACGCGATTTGTTCGGCTCATAGAACTTAGTAATTCTACTGATGATGTAAACTGAGATACACTTTTCACTCTTCCAACTAACCCTTGTGAAGTTACTACAGCCATATCTTTTTTAATTCCTTGCTGTGCCCCTTTATCAATTCCAATTAAATCGTACCATTTATCTGGATTACGAGAAACAACAGTAGCTGGAATTTCAGTATACCCGCTATTTAACTCTTTTTTACCAGTTAGCTCTTGTAGCTTCTTGTTATCATCTTCTAATTGTTTTACTTTCCCTGATAGACCTGCATAATTATCTAATTTTGCTTTTAATTCTTTATTCTCTTCATACGTGCGCTTTACATCCTCTACATTTTCGAAGAATCCAGCTACGTATTTCGCTGGCTTTTGGAATACACGTTCTACAACACCGACAGTATCTTTAACAAACTGCTCTGGCCATGTTAAACTGTTCCGTTCTTTCAATGAGATTCCAATCAATGCCACGAGAAGAATAATACTAACCAACAAAACAATTAATCTTTTGTTTAAGAAAAACTGTGGCACGTTCACACCCTCTTAATTTCACTGATTTTTATTTTGCAATATTATCGAGCAGCAGTTTTGAAAAGATCGATATTGTCTAATGCTTTACCTGTTCCAATTGCTACGCAATCTAATGGATCTTCTGCAACAAGAACTGGCATTTTCGTTTCTTCACTAATTACTTTATCTAAATTACGTAGTAATGCCCCGCCACCTGTTAATACGATACCGCGGTCCATAATATCAGCCGCTAATTCAGGTGGAGTTTTTTCTAACGTATTTTTAACTGATTCTACAATCGCATCTACTGTATCTTTTAATGCATCTGCAATTTCTTCTGGCTGAATTAGTACTGTTTTTGGTAAACCACTTACTAAATCACGACCGCGAATTTCCATAGGCTCGATACCTTCGGGCTCGCCTGCAGAACCAATTTCTAATTTTAATGCTTCAGCTGTTCTTTCACCGATCATTAAGTTATAGCTTTTCTTAATGTACTGAATGATTGAATCGTCCATATCATCACCAGCAACACGGACTGACTGGCTTGTTACAATACCACCTAGAGAAATAATTGCAACTTCTGTTGTACCACCACCGATATCAACAACCATACTACCAGTTGGTTCCCAAACAGGTAAGTTTGCACCAATTGCTGCTGCAAATGGCTCTTCGATAGGATAAGCATCACGAGCACCCGCTTGACGAGTCGCATCGATTACTGCACGTCTTTCTACAGCTGTAATACCAGATGGTACACATACCATTACATACGGCTTACGTGAGAAGAAACCGTTTGATTTTTGAGCTTGTTGAATGTAATATTTCATCATTGTTGCAGTTGTTTCGTAATCAGCAATTACACCGTCTTTCATCGGGCGAAGTGCCACAACGTTCCCTGGTGTACGACCAATCATTTGTTTTGCGTCGCTACCTACAGCAACGATTTGTTTCGTATCAGTTTGTAACGCCACTACTGAAGGTTCACGTAAAACTACACCTTTTCCTTTTACATATACAAGCGTGTTCGCAGTTCCTAAGTCTATTCCAAGATCGCGAGTAAATCCACCAAATCCAAACATATTATTTATCTTCCTTTCTTGTTTTCACGGACTCATTTTTTCTTAATTTATATTATAAAAACAGTACGTTTTTTATATCTTTATCCTTTTTGTAGATAAATTTCTACAAAAAACTCATAAATCACATTATAAAACAAAATAAGTAAAAAGCATAGTCTTAAATATGACCTTTTTCCTTTAAACTCACGAATTTATGGTCACCTATTATAATATGATCAAGCACTTCAATTCCGATAATCTGGCCGCATTCTACTAAGCGTTTGGTTACTTCAATATCTTCACGGCTCGGCGTGGGATCTCCTGAGGGATGGTTATGAAGACATATGATAGAGGCTGCTGCACGACGGAAGGCTTCTTTAAAAACTTCCCTCGGGTGTACAATTGACGTGTTTAAGCTTCCAATAAAGATCGTTTGCCTATGTATAACTTGATTTTTTGTATTTAAATATAAACAAACAAAATGCTCTTGTTGTAAAAAACGCATTTCTTCCATCATGTATTTCGCACAATCTTCTGGACTTCGAATACTATATCTATTTTGATATTCTAAACGTACCATTCTTCTGCCTAGTTCAAAGGCTGCCATAAGTTGCGATGCCTTTGAAATCCCAATACCATGTATACTAATTAGCTCTTCTAATGTTGCATCTTTCAACATACGTAAGCCATCAAATTGGTGTAAAATTTTATCTGACAACTTTAAAACTGTTTCTTCTTTAGAACCTGTTCTGAGTAACACTGCGAGAAGCTCTCGATTTGATAAACTTCCAGCACCTTCTAACAATAAACGCTCCCGTGGCTGTTCTTCTCTTACAACATCACGAATACCGTTCATCTCTCCACCCCTTTATTTGTTCTCTCAAAGAAAACCCCATGCAATTTTACGCATGGGTTACATCAATATCAAATTGTTTTAATTCCCGAACGAGACGTGCAATTGGTAAGCCAACTACACTATAGTAGTCCCCTTGAATATTTTGAACGAAAATAGATCCTTTACCTTGAATCCCATAACTACCGGCTTTATCAAGAGGTTCTTTCGACGCGACGTATGTATCAATTTCCTCTTCTGTTAACTCCCAAAATGTAACTTCTGTACGCTCATAAAAAGTAACCGTTTTTTCTTTTGCTATAATCGCAACACCTGTATACACTTCATGTGTTTTCCCTGATAGTAATTGTAACATCTCTTTCGCCTCATCCTCATTAGAAGGCTTACCAAGAATACGCGACTCATATGTAACAATTGTATCCGCACCTAACACAATGTGATCACTATTATTTTCTGCCACCGCTGATGCTTTTTGCAAGGCAAGTGACATTACAATATCAGAAGGCGATGAATATGCACCAATTGTTTCCTCTACTTCACTTACAACGATTTCAAATGGCACACTAGCTAACTCAAGTAATTCCTTCCTCCGAGGTGATCCTGAAGCTAAAATTATTTTTCTCATATTTTCTCCTTCCTTTCTCACATGAAGCAGAACAATTTATATTAATCGTATCAAAGGAATAGTTTGCCCACAAATGAAAGAAATATTAATTTCTCTAACTAAAATAAAACTTCTTTATTGCATACGATTATATTCCCGTCATAGAGAAAGCACTTTGCTCTAAATTCAAAAGAAAAGAAAGAAGTACATGTACTTCTTTCTTACTCATTTTATTATCCTATCATTTCACTTTCTACGAAACAATTTTTTCATACGAGAGTAAACCATCAATAATAACTTGATTTAATTTCGCCAAAGATTCCTTATCCACCTTTCCATCTTTTACTGTTTGTACAGCTACCGACGTATACATATACAGTTTCTTTGCTTCTTCTCGTTTCATACTTTCCCCTTCTTTTTCAACCTTTTTCCATTCTTTTTCAATTGCTTCTATATCTTTTGGGCTGCTTTTTCCACCAACTTGTACGCTAGAAGCATATTTTGCTAAATGAGTGTATAATGGCTGCACTTTTGTTAAAAATGTCCCTACTTCTTTATCATCTTTCAGCAATGCTTTATCTGTTATATCCCAGCTCTTTTTTAAAACGGAGACACCATCATTTTTATACTTAGTCATTAATTGATTTATAGACTGTTCATCGCTAGCAATACCAACAACTATTGCATACTTATCACCGCTCGGTCTCAAAGCACCAATGCCCCCATTGCCTTTCCATTCTTCAAGAGCTGCCTGTCCCTTTTCTTCAGAAGAATAAAGCCCCCCTTGAACAAAAAATAATTTCATCGGATCCAATGACGTTCCTGTCTGTGCTTTTTGTTTTTCTTCTTTCGGTGCTGGTGTTTGTTCTGCCGTTCCACCCACCTTTGATTCTCCATTTCCAGTCGGCCTTGAAGCTGTCACTTCACTTCCTCCTGTCGTTCCTTGTCCAGTAAGTAAATGAAGCATCCCCATTCCAAACGCCGTACCGATAATGATTGCAGTTGCAACGATTAGAATTAATGTATTACTCCACTTCTTTCGGTATTTTTCCACAGACATTGATTTCGCTTTTTGAAACGGAACAACATTTTTCGGTCGTTCACTTTCTACTACCATCCATTCAAATTCATCTTTCTTTTTTTCCTCATACTTCGCTTCTGTTCCATTCACTTTCACTGAGATCGTTCGTGATTGCTTGTCCATACACTCACACCTCACCTCTTATCGTTGTCCGCATCATATCATATTCATTTCATAAAAAAACGAGATATTTGTCAGAGGAATTCGCCAAATAACCCTATATATTTATCTTATATGTATGCATTTGACTTCATTTGTAGAACAAAAAAACTAGATAGCAAAGACTATCTAGTTTTTCTCGCGAATATATTTTAGTACTTCAGAAATGAAATAAAGAGAACCCGTTATGATAAAAACATCATTTTCTGCTATCATTTCAACTTTTGTATCAATTGCCTCTTTCCAATTTTCAAAAACTAATTTTGATTCTTTCTGTGAATATGATGCAAGCTTATCAGCAGAAATAGCACGATCAAAGGCGAATGTTGTAAAAATAATTTCATCTGCAATGGTTTCTAATTGGCCTACCATGTTATGTAATTGTTTATCACCAAGGGCAGTAAATAACACTATTACATTTTTATCTTTGTAATGCGCTTCTACTGTTTTCACAAGGCTTTCGATACCTTCTGGATTATGAGCACCATCTATAATAATATCCGGGTTACTTTGCAACTTTTCAAAGCGCCCAATCCAATATGCTTCCAGTAATCCCGTTCTTATTTCCTCTTCTTCAATTAAAAATGATAAATATGTTTTTACATACATTACTGCCATAAGTGCTAACGCTGCATTTCCTACTTGATGAATGCCTTTCATTGAGATTTGCAAATCTTCAAATGCGGAAAAAGGACAAGTAAAATCAAACTGTTCCCCATCTTCATTAGACTGTTTATGTAACGCTGTAAAATGCTTGCTAAGTTCGTATAAGTTTGCATGGTTTTCCTTTGCAACATTTTGAATGACTTGCAAAGCTTCTTCATCTTGTACACCAGTAATTACCGGCACGCCAGACTTAATAATCCCCGCCTTTTCATATGCAATTTCCCCTAGTGTATTTCCTAAAATATGCATATGATCGTGACCGATATTCGTAATAATCGTGAGGACAGGGTGTATAACATTGGTAGAGTCAAAACGTCCACCAAGCCCTGTTTCAAATAAAACAACATCACAGAAATTGACTTTACCGAAATAGCAAATCGCCATAACAGTAATAATTTCAAACTCTGTCGCTTCCCCTAAATCCGTTTCATCTAGTTTTTCAACGACTGGTTTTACCATCTTTACAAGTTCAGTAATCTCTTCGTCTGCAATTGGTGTTCCATTCACACTAATGCGTTCATTAAATGATTCGATGTAAGGAGAGGTAAACGTTCCTACCTTATATTTCGCGCCTTCTAACATGTAACGCATATATGTTAACGTTGAACCTTTTCCATTTGTACCAGCAAGATGAACACATTTTATATGACGCTCTGGATTTCCAAGTTCTTCTAACATCCATCTCATTCTTTCTAATCCTGGCTTAATTCCAAATTTCAATCGGCTATGGATCCACCCTATCGCTTCTTCGTATGTATGTATCACGTATATTTTTCCCCTTTCAAAAGACAACTTTCATAGTTCTATTATACGCAAAGAAAAGAGACTCACCAATATAGTGAGTCTCTAAAAACATTTTTACTTTTCAAGATCTGCTAGACGTTGACGAACTGCTTCGCGTTTTTCTAGGTAATCTTGCTCTTTCGCACGCTCTCCTTCAATAACCGCTGCAGGAGCTTTCGCTACGAAACCTTGGTTAGAAAGTTTCTTCTGTACACGTTCTACTTCTTTATCGAACTTCTCAAGTTCTTTCTCAAGACGAGCTCTCTCTTCATCAAGATTGATAAGATCAGCTAACGGTAAGAATAACTCTGCACCTGATACGATTGCAGTCATTGCTTTTTCTGGCGCTTGTAAGTCCGTTTGAATTGTTAATTCGCTTGGGTTACAGAAACGCTCAATGTAAGAGCTGTTTTTCGTAAGTTGAGCAAGTACAGCCTCATCTTTTGCTTTAATTTGCATTTGAACTTTTTTGCTCATTGGCGTATTTACTTCTGCACGGATGTTACGAACAGAGCGAATGATATCAACTAGAAGGTGCATTTCTGCCGCAGCTTCCGTATCTTGTAAATCTTCGCGAACTGTTGGCCACGCAGCTACTGTAATAGACTCGCCTTCATGCGGTAAATGTTGCCAAATTTTCTCTGTTACGAATGGCATGAATGGGTGTAATAGACGCATTGTTCGATCTAATACGTAAGCTAAAATAGAACGAGTTGTTTTCTTAGCTGCTTCATCTTCACCGTATAGTGGAAGTTTCGCCATTTCAATATACCAATCACAGAAATCGTCCCAAATGAAGTTGTATAATGAACGACCAGCTTCACCGAACTCATATTTATCCATGTTACGTGTTACGCTTTCGATTGTTTCGTTTAAGCGAGTTAAGATCCACTTATCTGCTACTGATTTTTCACCAGTTAAATCGATTTCTTCATACTTCATATCATCCATGTTCATTAATACGAAACGTGATGCGTTCCAAATTTTATTAATGAAGTTCCAAGTAGATTCTACTTTTTCCATGCTGAAACGTAAATCTTGACCTGGTGCACTTCCTGTTGATAAGAAGAAACGCATTGCATCTGCACCGTACTTCTCGATAACATCCATTGGATCAATACCGTTACCAAGAGATTTACTCATTTTACGACCTTGCTCATCACGAACTAAACCGTGAATTAATACATCTTTAAATGGACGCTCTCCTGTAAACTCTAAACCTTGGAAAATCATACGAGATACCCAGAAGAAGATGATATCATAACCCGTTACTAGTGCATCTGTTGAATAGTAACGTTTGAAGTCTGCTGAATCTTCATTTGGCCAACCAAGTGTTGAAAATGGCCATAACGCTGAACTGAACCATGTATCAAGTACGTCATTATCTTGATTCCAGTTTTCAATATCTGCTGGTGCTTCTGTACCTACGTATACTTCACCAGTTTCTTTATGGTACCAAGCTGGAATACGGTGTCCCCACCATAATTGACGAGAAATACACCAGTCATGAATATTTTCCATCCAGCGTAAATATGTGTTTTCAAAACGCTCTGGTACGAACGTTACTTTTTCTTCTTCTTTTTGTTGAAGCGCTACTGCTTTTTCAGCAAGTGGAGCCATTTTTACGAACCATTGTGTTGATAAATAAGGCTCAACAACTGCACCGCTACGCTCACTATGACCTACTGAATGCATATGTGGCTCGATTTCTACTAATACGCCAGCTTCTTGTAAGTCTTTCACTAATTCTTTACGGCATTCGAAACGATCCATACCGTTATACTTACCAGCTTTTTCGTTCATTGTTCCATCTTCGTTCATTACTAAAATGCGTGGTAAGTCATGACGGTTACCTACTTCAAAGTCATTCGGGTCATGAGCTGGTGTAATTTTTACAACGCCCGTTCCGAAATCTTTTTCTACGTACTCATCAGCAATAATCGGAATCTCACGGCCTACGATTGGAAGTGTAACTGTTTTTCCGATTAAATGTTTGTAACGATCGTCTTCGGGATGAACTGCTACTGCTGTATCACCAAGCATCGTTTCTGGACGAGTTGTCGCAAGACGAATGTGACCAGAACCATCTGTTAACGGATAGTTCATATGGTAGAATGCACCTTGAACTTCTTTATGAATTACTTCAATATCAGAAAGAGCTGTGCGTGTTGCTGGATCCCAGTTGATGATATATTCACCACGGTAAATTAAGCCTTTTTCGTATAATTGAACGAATACTTTATTAACCGCATCTGATAAACCTTTGTCTAATGTGAAGCGTTCACGAGAATAGTCTAGTCCTAAACCAACTTTTCCCCATTGTTGACGAATGTGAGAAGCGTATTCTTCTTTCCACTCCCAAGCTTTTTCAAGGAATTTTTCACGGCCAAGATCGTAACGTGAAATACCTTCTTCACGAAGTTTTCCTTCTACTTTCGCTTGTGTTGCGATACCAGCATGGTCCATTCCTGGAAGCCATAGCACATCGTATCCTTGCATACGCTTCGTACGAGTTAAAATATCTTGAAGAGTTGTATCCCAAGCATGACCTAAGTGTAACTTACCAGTTACGTTCGGAGGTGGAATTACAATTGTATATGGCTGTTTCTTCTCGTCTCCTGTTGCTTCAAAATATTTGCCTTCAAGCCACCATTGATAAAGGCCTTCTTCAACGGACATATGATCATATTTAGTTGGTAAATTCTTTTCCGTGTTTGACATTATTTTCCCTCCTTAAAATAAAAAATGTCCCTCATCCAAAAAGGACGAGGGACATCGCGGTACCACCTTTATTTACAAACAAATTCATAATTTGCTTATACTCTTAATTTGATAACGGACAAATCCGTCTTTTCCTAATAAGAACTATTCCGTTCAGAAAAGATGCTCCAGGGCTACCTTCTAACATAACTATCTAGAGAATCTCCCAGCTAATGATTCTCCTCTCTGAAGACGTTTCATGTTATACTCTTCCCCTTCAAGGCATTTATATGATTGTTAATTATTATATACAATAGTGTAAAAAACGAAACCTTATTCGTCAAGATAAATTTAAAACTACAGCTTTTCGTGCAAAAAAAAGAAGATAAGTAGAATCCTCTACTTATCTTCTTTCCCCCGCTATTTGCGGGCAGTAAGACCTCCACCTCAAAACTCAACTGAAGCAAAGAAGTTAGATGGGAGCCCTGGTGCCCGTAAACGCCCAATTGGTGAAGGCTAATCATCAGCGGGGAATGCCTTTACTTTATCCGTTCCCTTGCTGGGCAGCTTGTAATTGTGACAGGAAATATTCTATATTGCTAACGAGCCAATGCGATTGTTGCAAACTCTTTACTCCGCGCAGTTCATTTTCCTCGTTGCGATTATCTCTTCTTTTCTTATAGGACTGGATTTGCCGAATAAATTGCGATGGATACGTCATATACGCAAACATAAGTAGTTGCTCTTCTTTCGTAAAAGGGAAATTTTTTTGATACATTTGAAACCATTCAAACCGATCACTTCTTGCGATTGGATATGTGTTTAAAGACCGTGAATAAAAACCTACTATATCTTGCACAGGCGTTGCAAACTTCGATTTTTCTAAACTAATAAAATAGCCATTCCGCTCATAGTCAAATAAAAAATGATTAAGTGACACATTACCATGCACAAAAGTAATACGCGTTTTCTCTTTTTCTTTCATCGCATCGTTCCACTCATTTAATTGCTTCGTTGCAAATTCACGCGCTCTCATTACATGATGATAGTACGTACAATATTGCAATTCAAACGGGGACATATACCATTTTGATTCAGATTCTACGAGAAACTCTTCTAACATCTCACCATCATTTTCCCAACGATCGGATATACTTGTATAATGTTTTTCTAAATCTTCTTCCGTATACGTTTCTTCCTTCACAGTTTTTTGATGCAACGTTCCAAGTGTCTGAAACATTTTATGGTATTGATCATTGTCCTCACCGTTTCCTTCTGCACGTTCTAACCAAGGCATTAAATAATAATTATACGTCCCGTCACTTAAAATATAACTTCCATCCGTCGCATGATATATAGGTACATAATTTGAAAAACCTTTCTCCTTCAAATATTGAATATGATGCAGAAAGTTATTCCGCTCTAACTTTCTGCCTTCTATTTTCTTGAGTGCATATGGACCTTGATTCGTATAAATTTTCATTACATTTCCGTGCTCTTCCATATGCTGCGTATCCAATCTATATTGCCTCACAATAGGTTCATAGTGATTTCGCAACTCAATATCCATACGAATAACCCTTTCTATTCAAAACATAGCCTCTAAGAAAGGAAGTGAGTGAAAACACTCACTTCCTTATTTCGTCTTTACCCTTGAAACGGGAATATAAATAATTTGCCCCGTATTTAAAAATATATCTTCTGTTTGATTGACACGGTATAAATTTTGTACAGACGTTTCATAACGGTCTGCAATAGATTCAATTGTATCCCCTTCTTGCACGAAATACATTCTTAACTTTGTAAATTCTTCTTCCGGTTCTTTCGTAAATAGTTTTGTTAAATAAAGCGCATTTTCATCTCGCTGTGAGTACTCTTCTTCTTGTTCTTCCTGCTTTTTCGCTTTTTCTTTCTTGAAATCTTTTCGTCCGAACAGTTCAAATTGCGGCGTTGTTTCTTGCTCCTCTTCACGTTCCACAAATTCATGTTCTTCTATTTTCTCTTCTTCTAATTCCTGCTCTTTTCTTTCCTCTAATTGGAACGGTTCAAATGCGTAATCTTCCCACTCATCTGATTCCTTATATGCTGGTTCTTCTACATGCGGCGCCGGTCTATTTTCATCCTCTTGCGCTGAATCTTCTTCTAACTCAGCATACACCGTTTCTTCCTCTTCAACTTCATCCTCGCCTCTCTCTTCATCACACAAACCGGTAATAGATATATCCGCTAATAATTGTAAGCAACCATTTTCCTTTAATTCATAATCAAATTCCTCGATTGATACATATAGCTCTTCAATTACTTTCACTCGATTTCTCGGAATTGATATTTCAAGTGGAAAGGAATGAACAAGTTCATTAACCCCATCTTCTCTTGTTTCTACATAATCAATTGACTTTGCTGGCGATAGTTCTCTTAATGAATACGCCGAATCATCTTTTCGTGCAACATACTCTCCGGTTAAATCTAATTGTCCTCTCACGATTACTTCATGATCAAGCTCTTCTATCTCAACGTCTGGATCTAACGAAATTGACAAAAGTTCTTCGACTTCCTGTCCTTTTTGGAACCACACAGATTCTTTTAATGAAAATCGTAATGAATGATCTGCAGCCACTTCTTTTCCCCCTCCCAAACTATATGTCATTACAGATTTATGTGCAGAAAGCTTACTTTATGAATAAAAAAAATCGCTCCCCTTATGGAGAGCGATTTTCTCTAATACATTACGCTTTTAATTTTGACATTGCAATTTCAGCTGCTGCAATCGTCGCTTCAATATCTGCATCACTATGTGCTGTCGATAAGAATAAACCTTCGAATTGAGATGGCGGTAAGAATACACCTTGTTCTACCATTTCACGATAGTAAGCCGCAAAGAATTCTAAGTTTGAAGATTTTGCTGCATCGTAATTAATAACGGGTTCATCTGTAAAGAAAATACCAATCATAGAGCCTGCACGGTTAATATGGTGCGGAATG
Organism: Bacillus sp. B2-WWTP-C-10-Post-4; assembly: GCF_009183805.1. Classification (NCBI taxonomy): domain Bacteria; kingdom Bacillati; phylum Bacillota; class Bacilli; order Caryophanales; family Bacillaceae; genus Bacillus; species Bacillus sp. B2-WWTP-C-10-Post-4. Next base: position 162,936 of record NZ_WEII01000003.1, read on the forward strand.
CCATGTTTTTCAGCTGCTTTACGTAATCCAGCTTCTAACATTTCAGCTTTACACTCAAATTCTACATATGATTCTGGCGTTAACTGTACTAACGTTTCATAACCTGCCGCCATTGCAAGTGGGTTACCTGATAAAGTACCAGCTTGGTAAATCGGTCCGCTTGGCGCAACTTGGCGCATAATTTCCGCTTTACCACCGTATGCTCCTACCGGTAAACCACCACCGATTACTTTACCTAAGCATGTTAAATCAGGCGTTACGCCATAATAACCTTGGCCACAATTATAAGCTACTCGGAACCCTGTCATTACTTCATCAAAAATAAGCAATGCACCGTTTTGTTCTGTTACTTCACGAAGACCTTCTAAAAATCCAGGCTGCGGAGGAACAACCCCCATATTTCCTGCTACTGGTTCTACAATTACACAAGCAATATCATCACTGAATTGTTCAAACGCGTATTTTACGCTTTCTAAATCGTTATAAGCTACTGTAATCGTATTTTTCGCTACACCTTCTGGTACACCAGGACTATCTGGTAAACCTAAAGTCGCCACACCAGAACCAGCTTTAATTAATAACGAATCACCATGACCGTGGTAACAACCGATAAATTTCAAGATTTTATTACGACCTGTATAACCACGAGCTAAACGTAGTGCACTCATTGTCGCTTCCGTTCCAGAGTTAACCATACGCACAATCTCAATTGATGGCACGCGCTCAATAACAAGTTTTGCTAATTTATTTTCAATTTCTGTTGGTGCACCGAAGCTTGTACCTCTTTCAGCAACAGATTTTAACGCTTCTACAACACGATCATTTGCATGACCATGAATTAAAGGACCCCATGATAATACGTAGTCGATGTATTCATTCCCATCGATATCATATACTTTAGAGCCTTTTCCACGCTCCATAAACAACGGATTCATCCCAACAGACTTAAAGGCACGAACCGGGCTATTTACGCCACCAGGCATTAAGTCTTGCGCCTCTTCAAACGCTGCAATTGACTTATCAAACTTTTTCATTATTTAGCGCCTCCTTCTTGTAACCATCTTGCTGCATCTTTTGCATGATACGTAATAATTAAATCTGCTCCTGCACGTTTCATACTAATTAATTTTTCAAGAACAACTTCTTTTTCATTAATCCAACCATTTTGCGCTGCCGCTTTAATCATCGAATATTCACCACTTACATTATAAGCGACAACTGGTAAATTAAAGTTATTTTTCACATCACGAACGATATCTAAGTAAGAAAGAGCTGGTTTTACGATTAAGAAATCTGCACCTTCCATTACATCTGATTCTGCTTCACGGAATGCTTCCATACGGTTTGCCGGATCCATTTGATATGTTTTACGGTCACCAAATTGCGGTGCACCGTGCGCAGCATCACGGAATGGTCCATAAAATGCTGATGAATATTTCACAGCGTACGACATAACTGGCACGTGTCCAAAACCATTTTCGTCTAATGCATGGCGAATTGCTGTTACAAAGCCGTCCATCATGTTTGATGGCGCAATAATGTCCGCTCCTGCTTTCGCTTGACTTACAGCTGTTTTCGCAAGAACTTCAAGAGACTCGTCATTTAAAATAATACCATCTTCAATTACACCGCAATGACCATGGCTTGTAAATTGACATAAACATGTGTCTGCAACTACTACTAGCTCAGGGAAATCACCTTTAATTTGCTGAATAGCACGTTGTACAATTCCATGATCACAATATGCTGATGATCCAACTTCATCCTTTTCAGCAGGTAAACCAAATACAATAACAGAACGAATACCTAAATCAACAACTTCTTGCATTTCAGCTTGCAATAAATCTAAAGACATTTGATATACGCCTGGCATAGAAGGAACTTCATTACGAACATTTTCACCTTCTAATACAAAAATAGGGTAAATAAAATCTTCCGTATGTAAAAACGTTTCACGCACAAGCGCACGCATGCCCCCGCTTTGTCTTAAACGACGATGACGATTAAATTGTAAAGAGTTCATAGATTTCTATCCCCATTCTTTCATTTTATAGATTCACAAACACATTGTAGTAATGCTTCTACAGTGTACTCTTTCGGCACAATAACAGACGGAAAATAAAGACTTGCCTCTTTTTCCGTAATAGGTCCTATACAAGCAATTGTACATTTTTTTGTCCATTCTCTCCAGTTTGTACCCTCAAGTAAACGAACAAAACTAGTAACAGTTGAAGGGCTCGTAAATGTAATAATGTCTACTTTCCCTAACTTCAATGCCGCTATAAGCTCTTGCTTTTTTTCTATATTCACTTTCGTACCGTATACGGTTAGCTCATCTAGAGAAACACCAATTTCCCGAAGTGCAACCGGAATTACCTCTCTTGCTAAATTCCCTTTCGGAAATAAAATACGTTCATTTCCACTTAATTCTTTTAGAAACTCTTCTGCAAATGCTTCTGCAACAAATGAAGTCGGAACAAAATGAACTTGATAGCCCCTTTTTTCTAACTCTAATTTTGTTTTCACACCTACCGCAGCGATTTTAATGGTTAGTGGTAGTTTCTTTTTTAAACTATCTAGAAAAAAAGCTACACCATTTCTGCTCGTAAAAATAACCCAGTCGTATGAATGTAGCTGCTCTTCAATATGTTGAATTTGCCTATGAGACATACCTTCCATACGCAAAAGCGGAATTTCCAATGGAATTCCGCTCTTTTCTTTCACTGCTACACTCATTTGTTTCGCTTGATGCTGGGCACGTGTAATCAATACCGTTTTTCCAGCGAGAGCGTTCATATTTATTGTTGCTCCTTATTTGCAGCAAGAATGAGTTCTTGGGCGCCTTGCTTAATTAAACGGTCCGCGGCCTCTAATCCTACTTCCTCAGGATTAGTACCCACTACTGTCTCTTTTAATAAAACAGAGCCATCCATAGAGCCGACAAGAGCTGTTAATTCGATTGCATCGTTCTCTGTAAGAGTTGCATATCCAGCAATTGGAACTTGGCATCCACCTTCAAGTTTATGAAGAAATACTCGCTCCGCTGCCACTGTTCTTTCTGTTATCGTATCATTAATATGCGCTAACAATTGCAATAAATCCTTATCATCCTCACGACACTCAATCGCTAATGCACCTTGTCCTACAGCAGGTACACATAACGTTTCATCTAAATGTTCTGTAATAACTTCATCATCCCAGCCCATTCTTTGTAATCCAGCTGTCGCTAAAATAATCGCATCGTAATCTTCTTCTTTTAATTTACGTAAACGTGTATCGATATTCCCGCGAATCCACTTAACTTGTAAATCTGGTCTCGCAGCGAGTAGCTGTGCACTACGTCTTAAACTACTCGTACCTAAAATAGCACCTTCCGCTAACTCTTTAAACGATGCTCCATTTTTTGAGATAAAAGCATCACGAGGGTCAACACGCTTTGGTGTACAACCAATCATTAAACCTTCTGGAAGTACGGCTGGCATATCTTTCATACTATGTACAGCCATATCGATTTCTTTCGTAAGTAGCGCGTGTTCAATCTCTTTTACAAACAAGCCTTTGCCGCCTACTTTTGAAAGAGTAACATCTAAAATAACATCACCTTTTGTGACAATTTCTTTCACTTCAAATTCATATGGTAGACCTAGGGCTTTTAACTGATCAATAAACCAGTTTGTTTGCGTTAATGCTAGTTTACTCTTTCGTGATCCTACAATAATTTTGCGCATAATTCTCTCTCCTCATTATAAATACCAAAAGTGGAAATTGGATAAACTGCTTAATAGAAAAATGTTTACTAGCATTACGAGAAACGATCCGATATTCCACTGTACAATTTTCTTACCTTGCAACACATCTGCCGCTCGTAAATATAAACCTGTGCAATACACAAATAGAACAACAAAAGATCCGATTACTTTCGTATCATACCAATGGAAATTATCCAATTTTGTATATCCCCATATACATCCTAATAAAATTGCTAGTAAGAAAAATGGAACAGAAAATAAATTTAATCCGTAAGACATAGATTCTAGCTTCGGTAAATTCCCTAACCTTCTTAATCTCGCATTCCATTTTTTCTTTTTTAATAGGCGATATTGTAATAAGTACATAATAGAAAAAATAAACGATACAGTAAACGTTGCGTAAGAAATAATTGCCATACCGACATGCACGTATACAAGTTCTGAAACTAATTGTTCCGCAAGTACTGGCGACATCTTTCCGAGCGGTGTAAAAATAGAAAAAGCGCTTACGCCAAATGCAACAACATTTGTAAAAAAGACTAAAAAGTCGATTCTCATAAATCGATTAATGACTAACGACATCGTAATCAATAACCAAACATAAAAATAAATCCCTGATAATAAAGTTAAAATTGGATTCGTTTCTGAATCTGTAGCCCTAAGCAACATAAAAATAGACTGCAGGACCCATACAATCGCAAGTAACCAAAAAGCAAATCGGTTCGCCTTTCGGTTACTTTGGAAATAATCTATAAAATATAAACTAATGCTACAAGCATATAAAATAATTGCAATATGATAAATAATACTGTTATTTAAAAAACTCATCCGATCATCCTTCCAAATTATAAAGATGGAACGGATGGTGTCCACACTTTTTTATGTTCTACTTCTTCCGCACAACTCTCTACGTCTTCCGTTTCTAAATCGAAAATCTTCGCAAATAACGCTAATTTTTCGCTCGCTCCCTCTTCAGCAGCTATTTCTTTCGCTACTAAAATTGGGTCTTTTAATAATTGATTAATAATACTTTTCGTATGCTTACTAATGACTTTTTTCTCACGATCACTAAGGTTTGGTATTTTTCGCTCTAGGCTTACCATCGTTTCACTTTGAATTGCAAGTGCCTTATCACGAAGAGCTGATATTAATGGAACAACACCAAGTGTACTTAACCACGTTTTAAATAGAACAATTTCCTCTTCAATCATAAATTGAATTTTCTCTGCTTCTTTCAAACGCTCAGCACGGTTTGCCTCCACTACTCCTTGTAAATCATCAATATCATACAAGAAAGAACCTTCTAGCTCATCAATCGCTGGATCAATATCACGTGGCACTGCAATGTCAACCATAAACAAAGGGCGACCAGAGCGCATTTTCTCTACCTTTGTCATCATCTCTTTCGTAATGACATACTCCGATGCACCAGTTGAACTAATTAAAATATCTGCTTCTAATAATGCACATTGTAATTCGCTTAATGATTTTGCATGTCCCATATATTTCTCAGCCATTACTTCTGCTTTCGAAAGCGTCCTATTCATAACTGTTACTTTACGAGCACCACTTCCATATAAGTTTTGCAGTGCAAGTTCGCCCATTTTACCAGCACCAAGAATAAGCACATGACAATCTGTTAACTCGCCAAATATTTTCTTTCCAAGCTCAACAGCAGCATAACTAACAGACATCGCACTTTCCCCGATTGTTGTTTCTGAGTGGGCACGTTTTGCTAATGTAATGACTTGCTTAAACAATTCATTAAAAATTGTGCCTGTTGCTTTAACTTGTTGCGCTTCTAAAAAGCTATCTTTTATTTGACCTAAAATCTGCGTTTCTCCGACTACCATAGAATCTAAACCGCACGTTACGCGGAATAAATGATCTATTGCACCATCTTGTTCAAAAATAGTTAAATATGGCGCGACTTCTTCTATTTCAAGCTGAAACCAATCAGCTAAAAACTTCTTAATATAATACCGTCCCGTGTGTAATTGATCGACAACAGCATAAATCTCAGTGCGATTACAAGTTGATACAATGACATTCTCTAACACGCTCTTTTGATTTTGTAATGTAGTCATCGCTCGCTCTAGTTCTGCTGCCTGAAATGTGAGTTTCTCACGAAATTCTACAGGGGCTGTTCGATAATTTACACTAACAACAAGAATATGCACGCAGCATGTCCCCCTTCACCCGTTTTATCACTTTATCTACTATCATAATACAACTTTCCTCTTATGAATCTGACAATCGTGTGAACAACCGATTATTTTTTAATTATTCTCCGTATGTAATAAAGGAGATTCAGTAACACTAATAAAAAAACTTCTACTTTATAATGATTATAAATTAATAACTCTATTTGTACGTTACCAAAAAAAGCCCTCATAATCAAGTGATGGAAACTATTCCATATAAATTATAACATCATCTTCCCTATCTTCTTTCATCATGAAGGAAAATATGTATGATTGTTCCAAAATGCAACAAAGACTTTCTCAATACAATGTATTTGACATTGTATTTCTTTTTCGTTATATTGGTTTTACAAAATTAAATTGTGCACAACTTAATTAGAAGGGAGTTATTTATGACAGAGGACTCTTTGCATCTAGATAACCAACTTTGTTTTTCTATTTACGCCTGCTCTAGAGAGGTTACTCGTTTTTATCGACCTTATTTAGAAGAAATGGGTATTACGTATCCCCAGTACATTACTTTACTCGTACTATGGGAGCAAGATGGACTAACAGTAAAAGAAATTGGAGAACGTCTATTTTTAGATTCTGGTACGTTAACACCTATGTTAAAACGCATGGAATCATTAAAACTTGTAAAACGTGTTCGTTCCAAAGAAGACGAGCGAAAAGTTTGTATTGAATTAACAGAACAAGGCAAAGATTTAAAGGAAAAGGCTTGTTCATTACCGACAACGATGGCTACAAACTTAGGAATTACAGAGCAAGAATATCGCTCTTTATTAATTCAACTAAATAAACTAATTGACACAATGAAAACAATTAATGATGGAAAAGGGGAATAAATATGGATAAATTATATACTGCTTCAGTAACAGCAACAGGTGGAAGAAATGGGAAAGTAGTTTCAGATGATGGCATATTAAATCTTGATGTAAAAATGCCGAAAGCACTAGGTGGTGCAGGCGGAGAAGCAACAAATCCAGAACAACTATTTGCAGCTGGTTATGCAGCTTGTTTCGATAGTGCATTACAACTTGTCATTCGTACAAAACGTGCGAAAGTAGAAAGTACAGAAGTAACTGCTCACGTTTCTATCGGAAAAGATACAGATGGTGGTTTCGGTCTATCTGCTGTACTTGATGTACATGTGGCTGGCGTTTCACATAGCGAAGCACAAGAACTTGTAGAAGCGGCTCACGGTGTATGTCCTTATTCGAAAGCAACACGAGGAAATATTGAAGTTACATTAAACGTACGCTAAAAAATTTAGCAAAACAAAAACGCGCGACATTCGTCACGCGTTTTTTGTTTTTGTAAATTTATGAATTGCTTTCCACGCTTCTTCTTTTCCAAGTCCTGTTTCAGAAGAGAATAGAACAATTTCATCGCCAATTTCAACAGCAAGCGTTTCTTTTACAACTTTTAAATGCTTTTGCCATTTCCCTTTCGGAATTTTATCGGCTTTCGTCGCAATAATAATTGTTGGGATTTCATAATGCTTTAAGAAATCATACATCATCACGTCATCACTTGTTGGTTGGTGACGTAAATCAACTACTAATACAGCTGCGTCTAATTGCTCACGAGTTGTAAAGTACGTTTCAATCATTTTCCCCCATGCAGCGCGCTCCGATTTAGATACTTTTGCATATCCATAACCTGGAACGTCAACAAAGTGCATCATCTCATTGATTAAGAAAAAGTTCAGCGTTTGCGTTTTTCCTGGTTTAGAAGAAATACGCACTAACTTTTTACGATTTAAAATTTTATTAATAAAGGAAGACTTCCCCACATTTGAACGACCTGCTAATGCAATTTCTGGTAAATCACTGTCTGGATATTGTTCTGGTTTAACAGCACTAATTACAATATCTGCTTTTGTTACTTTCATTGTTTCACTCCTACTAATGCGTGCTCCAATACTTCATCTAAATGAGATGCAAGCACAAACGTAAGGTTTTCTTTTACGCTCTCTGGAATATCATCTAAATCTTTCTCGTTTTCTGCTGGCAAAATAATTTTTGTTAAGCCTGCGCGGTGAGCACTTAATGTTTTTTCTTTTAAACCACCAATTGGTAATACACGACCACGAAGTGTAATTTCACCTGTCATACCCACTTCTTTACTTACAGGAATACCTGTTAGCGCAGAAATAAGTGCCGTTGCCATCGTAATACCTGCTGACGGTCCGTCTTTTGGAACTGCTCCTTCTGGAACGTGAATATGAATATCATTTTTCTCATGGAAATTCGGATCGATCTGAAGCTCTTCTGCACGAGAACGTATATAACTAAACGCAGCTTGTGCTGATTCTTTCATAACATCCCCAAGTTTCCCTGTTAAAATTAGTTTCCCTTTTCCTGGCGCTACAGAAACTTCAATGGCAAGTGTATCGCCGCCTGCTGCTGTGTAAGCTAGACCTGTTGCCATACCAACTTGGTCTGTTTTTTCAGCTTGCCCATAACGGAATATGTGTTTACCAAGTAAATCAACAATCTTTTTCTCTGTCACAACGATACGTTTACGTTCTGCTGTAACGATAATCTTCGCTACTTTACGGCAAACTTTTGCAATTTGGCGCTCTAGCGTACGAACACCAGCCTCACGTGTATAATAACGAATAATCTCAAGAAGCGCTTCATCACGCACTTGTAAATTACCTTTTCGTAAGCCATGTTCTTTTAATTGTTTCGGCAACAAATGCTCACGAGCAATGTGTACTTTTTCAAGTTCTGTATAGCCAGCAATCGAAATGATTTCCATACGGTCAAGTAATGGACCCGGAATACTTGAAAGTGTATTAGCAGTTGCTACAAACATAACTTTTGATAGATCATATGGTTCTTCAATGTAATGATCACTGAAGTTATGGTTTTGTTCCGGATCTAATACTTCAAGTAATGCCGCTGATGGATCTCCACGGAAATCGTTAGACATTTTATCAATCTCATCTAATAAGAAGACTGGATTAACTGTTTTCGCCTTTTTCATACCTTGAACAATGCGTCCTGGCATTGCTCCAACATATGTACGACGGTGACCACGAATTTCAGATTCATCACGCACACCACCAAGAGATACACGGACGAAGTTACGATTTAATGATGTTGCAATTGAACGCGCTAACGAAGTTTTGCCGACCCCAGGAGGGCCTACTAAACAAAGGATAGGTCCTTTTAATGAATTCGTTAACTTCTGTACAGCTAAATATTCAAGTACACGCTCTTTCACTTTTTCAAGACCGTAATGATCGTTATTTAAAATCTCTTCCGAATGAGCAAGGTCAATTATATCTTCTGTTGCCTCTGTCCACGGAAGCGCTAATAACCAATCAATATAATTGCGAATAACACCACTCTCCGCAGAACTTGCTGGTAACTTTTCATAACGATCTAATTCTTTCAGGGCAGCCTTCATTGTTTCTTCCGGCATTCCTGACTGTTCAATTTTCTCACGAAGTTCTTCTACTTCTCCGCCCTTGCCTTCTTTGTCGCCAAGTTCAGTTTGAATCGCCTTCATTTGCTCACGTAAGAAATATTCTTTTTGCGTGCGCTCCATGGAACGTTTCACTTTTTGCCCAATTTTCTTTTCTAGGCTAAGTAACTCTTGTTCATCTTGAATAATTGAAATAAGTGTTTGTAATCGTTCTTTTACAGATACAATCTCTAAAATCTCTTGTTTCTGCTTCGTTTTAATCGGCAAGTGAGAAGCAATTAAATCAGCTAATCTCCCTGGTTCTTCCACATCAGCTACCGTTGCAAAAGTTTCATTTGAAACTTTTTTCGAAACTTTAATATATTGTTCGAAATGCTCCAGTAACGTACGCATAAAAGCTTTCTCTTCTAAATCATCTTCTACTTCTTCAGTTACCGTTTTAATAGAAACTTGTACTACATTTTCTTCTTCGATAAACTCTATTACTTCTGCTCTATGTAAACCTTCCACAAGGACACGAAGCGTACCGTTCGGCAATTTTAACATTTGCTTCACTTTCGCCACTGTACCTACACTATATATGTCATCTTCTTTCGGATCATCAATATTCATTTCTTTTTGCATTGCTAAAAAGATGATATTTTCATCCATTGCCGCCTGCTCTAGTGCTTGTATCGATTTATCACGTCCTACATCAAGATGCAAAACCATCGTTGGATATACGAGAACGCCTCTTAATGGTAGGAGGGGCACGATTCTTTCGTTCGTATTCATACTAGACATAGCACCTCCATAATAAATTAAACTCCTGTTCAACTATTTTATATTACAATACACCTAGATGCAATTGCTGAGATTCCGCGCAATTGTAAATAGCTTGTTTTTCTACCTCACGAAAAGAAAAAGACTCCGATTAAGCATACAAACTTAAACGAAGTCTGGCAAATTTTATTATTGTTTATTTTTACATAGATTGTGCATCTGTTTCGTCTACGTGAGTATGTACATCTAGCTCTCTATGCATATTTTCTTGCATAAACGTTAACTCAAATACTTCTTTTAACTTACGAACAGGAATAATTTCAATTCCCTTGATCGTATACAAAAATGGTTGCATATTTTCAGCAGGAATAATGACTTTCTTAGCTCCCGCTTTTTTCGCAGCTTTTATTTTTGCGTATACGCCACCAATAGGCTTTACTTCTCCGTGTATACTTATTTCACCTGTCATCGCTACTTCATTATTTACATACGTGCGGTGCACCGCAGAATATACACCTGTTGCCATAGCGATTCCTGCAGAAGGGCCATCAATTGGGATACCCCCTGGAAAGTTAATATGTATATCGTATCCTTCTGGCAACACATCTAAAGAACGAAGTACTGTTAATACATTATCAACAGAGCCTTTCGCCATACTTTTACGACGAATCGATTTCGTTTGACTACCAATACTTTCTTCTTCCACAATTCCGGTAACATTTACCGATCCTTTATCTTTCGCCGGAATTGCTGTTACTTCAATTTCTAATAACGCACCTGTATTTGGTCCGTATACAGCAAGACCATTTACAAGACCAATCCTTGGAATCGGATAAATGCGCTTTTCATATTTCGGTGTAAGCTGACTTGAGTGAACAACCCACTCTATATCTTCATCCTTAATGAAAGAACGTTCTTCATTTATCGCCATACCCGCAGAGATTTGCACGAGATTAATCGCTTCTCGTCCATTCCTTGCATACATCCCAATCATCTCAATACCATTTTCACCTATTTGCATTTCCACTTTTTCCGCGGCATTTTTCGCTACTTTTTGAATTTCTTCCGTATCTAATTCACGGAAAAATACTTCTAAGCAACGTGACCGAATAGCAGGAGGAATTTCCTCTGGCGAACGTGTCGTTGCTCCAACTAAGCGAAAATCTGCCGGTAAGCCTTTTTGGAAAATATCATGTATATATGTTGGGATCATTGTATTTTCTTCACTATAGTACGCACTTTCTAAAAATACTTTTCGATCTTCTAACACCTTTAACATTTTGTTCATTTGAATCGGATGGAGCTCGCCAATCTCATCAATAAACAAAATACCACCATGTGCATCTGTTACAGCCCCTTTTTTCGGTTGCGGAATACCTGCTTGCCCCATCGCCCCAGCACCTTGATAAATCGGATCATGCACCGAACCAATTAAAGGGTCTGCGATACCACGTTCATCAAACCGAGCTGTTGTCGCATCAAGTTCAATAAATGTTGCATTCGTACGAAATGGAGATTTAGGATTTCGTTTCGCTTCTTCTAATACAAGACGTGCTGCCGCTGTTTTCCCAACACCTGGTGGGCCATATATGATTACATGTTGCGGATTCGGACCACAAAGAGCCGCTTTTAACGACTTAATCCCGTCCTCTTGCCCTACAATATCTAAAAAGGTTGTAGGACGCACCTTTTCTGCTAGCGGCTCTGTTAAAGAAATCTCACGCATTTTACGAAGTTGTTCTAATTCTTTTTTCGATTCTCGATCAATTGAAACTTTTTGTGTTCGTTGATTTCGAAGTAAATGCCAGAAATACAATCCGACAATTACACCAAAAACAAGTTGAACAACTAAAAATATATTTGTCCAGCTCATTATTTATTTCCTCCCGCAATATTTTATCTCTTAGTATTTCCGCGGAGGAACGTAGCTAAACATAAAGAAAAACAGCAATTATAAAAATTGCTGTTTCCCTTTCGCATTATGCAGATGTTTTTGTATCAAGTACAGTACCGTCTTGTAACACCAATTTTGGCGGCTCATTATCAGCTACTGTTTCTTTTGTAAGAATACACTTCTCGATATCTTTACGAGATGGAAGTTCGAACATTACATCAAGCATTAAGCCTTCAATAATAGAACGAAGTCCACGAGCACCCGTTTTACGTTCAATTGCTTTTTTCGCAATTTCGATTAGTGCACCTTCTTCAAACTCTAACTCAACATCGTCAAGCTCCAATAGTTTTTGGAATTGCTTAACAAGTGCATTTTTCGGTTTCGTTAAAATATCAACAAGAGCATCTTCATCAAGTGGCTCTAGGTTCGCAATAACTGGAAGACGACCGATAAACTCTGGAATTAAACCAAATCTTAAAAGATCCTCTGGTAATACGTGAGATAAAACATGCTTCTCATTTACATCAGCATTTTTCTTCTCAGAACCAAATCCAATTACTTTTTCACCAAGGCGACGTTTAATAATCGGCTCAATGCCATCAAACGCTCCACCACAAATGAATAAGATGTTCGTTGTATCAATTTGAATAAACTCTTGGTGCGGATGCTTACGACCACCTTGAGGTGGAACGCTTGCTACAGTACCTTCTAAAATTTTTAGAAGTGCCTGTTGCACACCTTCACCAGATACATCACGTGTAATTGATGGATTTTCGGACTTACGTGCCACTTTATCAATCTCATCAATATAAATGATTCCTTTTTCCGCTTTCTCTACATCATAATCAGCTGCTTGAATTAATTTTAGTAAGATATTTTCTACATCTTCACCAACATATCCAGCTTCTGTTAAAGATGTTGCGTCCGCGATTGCAAATGGAACATTTAGAATACGCGCTAACGTTTGTGCAAGTAATGTTTTACCACTACCTGTTGGCCCGATAAGTGCGATATTACTCTTCGCTAATTCTACATCATCAATTTTGCTGTTAGAATTAATGCGTTTGTAATGGTTATATACCGCTACCGCTAGTGCTTTTTTCGCGCTATCTTGCCCGATGACATACTCATCTAAGATTTCACGAATTTCTACCGGTTTCGGTACATCTTTGAATTCTACTTCTTCGTCCTTCGCAAGCTCCTCTTGTACAATTTCAGTACAAAGTTCGATACACTCGTCACAAATGTAAACACCTGGACCTGCCACTAACTTTCGAACTTGCGTTTGTGTTTTACCACAGAAAGAACATTTTAATTGCCCTTTTTCATCATTAAATTTAAACATATTTTCACACCCCTTACAAAGTGCTAACCTCTTGCCTTCGTATGTACACGATAAATGTATCGTATGTAAATACATATTATGTCACTACGTGGCGAGAAATACAAATAATATGACTAGTTATGTAC